>NZ_JBHVVI010000033.1:0-76309 GCF_042883685.1 Kitasatospora sp. NPDC058190 | reverse complement strand
GAAGTACAAGGACCCGCAGAACGGCTGCATCACCGCCCAGGCCGGCATGGGCTTCTTCTGCGACTACGTGCGCCACGTGGTCAAGCAGGACCCGGCGTTCGGCAAGAACGCCGACGACCGCAAGAAGCTCTGGGACACCGGCGGTCTGAACATCTACACCACGCTGGACCCGGACAAGCAGGCCGCCGCCCAGAACGCCGTCACCAAGAACGTCAACGTGACCGACCAGGTGTCGGCCGCGGCGACCATGATGGAGCCCGGCACCGGCAAGATCCTGGCGATGGCCCAGACCCGCCCGTACGGCCTGGACCCGAACAAGAACCAGACCGTCGTCAACCTCAACGTCGACGCCGCGATGGGCGGCGGCAACGGCTTCCAGACCGGTTCGACCTTCAAGCCGATCCTCGCCGCGGCGGCGCTGGAGGCGGGTATGTCGAACACCCAGGCGTTCCCCTCCCAGAACAAGATCGAGTACCCGCAGATGACCACCTGCTCGGGTACCTGGAAGAACACCGACAAGCCCAAGGCCACGGTGAAGAACGAGCAGGACAGCGAGGTCGGCCCCTACCAGCTCAAGGAGGCCATGGCCCGCTCGGTCAACACCTACTTCGTCCAGATGGAGCAGCAGGTCGGCCTCTGCGCGATGAAGCAGATGGCGAACAAGCTGGGCATCACCCAGTCCGCCAAGGGCGACCAGTTCCAGGAAGTGCCCTCGATGGTCCTGGGCACCTTGGAGCTCTCCCCGCTGACCATGGCGAACGTCTACGCGACCTTCGCCGCCCGCGGGAAGTACTGCACCCCGGTCGCGATCAACAAGATCACCACGGTGGACGGCAAGGACATCAAGGTCCCGCAGTCCCAGTGCACCCAGGCGTTCTCCGAGCAGACCGCGGACTCGCTCAACACCGTCCTGCTCAACGTGACCGAGAAGGGCACCGCGGCCGCCCTCGGCCTGGACGACGGCCGCAAGATCGCCGGTAAGACCGGCACCACCGACGAGAAGAGGGCCGCCTGGTTCGACGGCTACACCCCGTCGCTGGCCACCGCGGTCTGGCTCGGCGGCCCCGCCGGCGGCGTCAAGATGAAGAACATCAACATCGGCGGCAAGCACTTCGACGACGTGTTCGGCGCCACCGGCCCCGGCCCGATCTGGCAGATGGCGATGAACCAGGCGCTCAAGGGCACCCCGCTGGAGCCGATCCAGACCACCGACATCCCGGACCCCCAGCCGGCCGCGCCCCCGGCGAACGCCACCCCGCCGGCCGACCCCAACGCCCAGCCGCAGCAGCCGCAGCCGCAGCAGCCGGCCGGCAACCCGCCGCCGCCGCCTCCGGCCAACCCGAACCCCGGTGGGGTGATAGGAGGAGGGTTCAACCTCCCGCCCGGCCTCATCGGCGGCGGCAACGGGAACGGCAACGGCGGCAAGCACGGCGGCGGCAACGGCTGACGCGCCGTCCGCGTGACCGCGCGGTGACGTGACCGCACAACGGTGAAGGGGCGCCCTCCGGTAATCCGGGGGGCGCCCCTTCGGCGTGTGTTCCGGGGCCGCTACGACTGGCTCGTTCCGGGGCCCGTTACGGCCGGCTCGCTCCAGGGCCCGCTACGGTTCAGGCCAGGGCGGCCTTCACGGCGGCGGCGACCCGGCCGCCCTCGGCGAGGCCGTCGACCTTCGGCTTGACCAGCTTCATCACGGCGCCCATCGCCTGCGGGCCGCTCGCCCCGCTCTCGGCCACGGCGGCGGCCACGATCTCGGCCAGCTCCTCGTCGGAGAGCTGCTTGGGCAGGTACCCGGCCAGCACCTCGCCCTCGGCACGCTCGCGCTCGGCCTGCTCGGCCCGACCACCCTTGTCGAAGGCCTCGGCCGCCTCCCGGCGCTTCTTCGCCTCGCGGGTGATCACCTTCAGCACCTCGGCGTCGGACAGCTCGCGCTTCTCCTTGCCCGCCACCTCCTCGGCGGTGACGGCGGCCAGCGTGAGCCGGATGGTGGACGAGCGCAGCTCGTCCCGGTCCTTGATGGCAGCCGTGAGGTCCTCCTGCAGCTGCTCCTTGAGCGTGGTCATGGGCACGAGTCTCCCACCTGCGGCGTTCGGTCGCTTGCCATTAACCGGGCCCGGCGTCGCGCCGGGGTCGGATCGACGTCGGGCCGGGGTCGAGCCGGGGGTCGAGCCGGGGGTCGAGCCGGGGTCGAGCCGGGGTCGGGCCGATTGCCGTCCGGAGTCCCGGAACGCTCCGTAACCGTTTATCCTGGTTACATGACCGATGGAGAGCGGGAGCCGGCGACCGGCCTGGTCCTCACCACCCCCGGCGGCAGCCGCTTCCTCTTCGACCCCGGCGCCCTCTGCCTCGAACTGCTCCCCACCGGCGGTCCCGGCGACTACGCCCGGTACGAGGTGCTGCACCGGCCCTCCGACCTCGCCGACTGGCTCCCGCGGTCACGGCTACGGCTGCCCGCCGAGGCCGTACGGATCTCCGCCGACCAGCTCACCGCCGCCCGCACCCTCCGCGACGCCCTCTGGCGGCTGGCCACGGCCCGCGCCCACGGCGACGAGGCCGCCGTCGAGGACCTGGCCGTACTCAACCGGGCCGCCACCCACCCACCGCTCGTCCCGCAGATCGCCCCGGACGGCACCGCGGCCGCCCCGCTGCCCGCCGACGGGGCACAGCTGGTCTCCACCCTCGCCCGGGACACGATCGCCCTGCTCACCGGGCCGTACGCGAACCGGATCCGCGAGTGCGGGGCGCACAACTGCCAGCTGCTGTTCGTCGACACCTCGCGACCCGGGCGGCGGCGCTGGTGCTCGATGGAGCGGTGCGGCAACCGCAGCAAGGTCCGGGCCCTGCGCGCCCGGCGGGAGACCGAGGAACCGGCTCCCGTTCCGCCTCCGGGGTCGTCCACCGGGCCCGTTCCCGTACCGGGCCACCGGACGTTCACCAGCTGATCCACCGTCTGAGAGCATGGGCTGATGCGACCGCTGTACTCCGTTCCGCTCGGCGTTGCCGCCGCCGGCGCCGCCTGCCTCGCCTACTCCGTCGGGTACGAGGTACGTGCCTTCCGGCTCCGCCGGGTCGAGGTCCCCGTCCTGCCCCACGGCGCCAAGCCCATCCGGGTCCTGCAGGTGTCCGACATCCACATGGTGAGCGGGCAGGGCAAGAAGCAGCGCTGGCTGAAGAGCCTGGCCGGCCTGCGCCCCGACCTGGTGGTCAACACCGGCGACAACCTCTCCGACCCGCTCGGCGTCCCGGCCACCCTCGACGCGCTCGGGCCGCTCATGGAGTTCCCCGGCGTCTACGTCTTCGGGTCCAACGACTACTACGGCCCGGCCCGCAAGAACCCGGCCCGCTACCTCCAGGCCATGCGCAGCGGCGCCCACGGCATGAACAACCCCGACGGCACCGCCCGTCGCGGCATCACGGGCGCCGTCCACAACCCGTGGGAGAAGCTCCGCGACGGCTTCGACGCGGCCGGCTGGCTCGACCTCACCAACACCCGCGGCCGCCTCGCCGTCGGCGGCCTCGACCTGGAGTTCACCGGCCTCGACGACCCGCACATCCGCCGCGACCGCTACTCCGAGGTCGCCGGCGGCCCCTCCGCCGACGCCGACCTCTCCCTCGCCGTCGTCCACGCGCCCTACCTGCGCGTCCTCGACGCCTTCACCGCCGACCGCTACCCACTGATCCTGGCCGGCCACACCCACGGCGGCCAGCTCTGCATCCCCTTCTACGGCGCCCTGGTCACCAACTGCGACCTCGACACCCGCCGGGTCAAGGGACTCTCCACCCACCAGGCCGGCGGCCACCGCTCCTACCTCCACGTCTCGGCCGGCTGCGGCACCAACCGCTACACCCCGGTCCGCTTCGCCTGCCCCCCCGAGGCCACCCTCCTCACCCTCACCCCGGCCCCCCGCTGACCAGCACCGGACGCCCGCACGAAACCGGATTTCGTGTCTCGGCGAGCGTCCGGTAGAGTTCTACTCGTCGCGAAGGAGACGGAGCGACAAACCGCAAGACCGGGGTGTGGCGCAGCTTGGTAGCGCGCTTCGTTCGGGACGAAGAGGCCGTGGGTTCAAATCCCGCCACCCCGACCCAGTAAGACCAGCTCAGGGCCGGTCTCCCGCAAGGGAGATCGGCCCTGACTGGTTTCTTGGCGCCCTTGAGGGCCACTGGGGAGTGAGTTGGGGAGTGGATCTTGGAAGGTCACTCCGGAGCGACTTCTACTGACTCCCCCTCAGCAGGACGTCGAGCACGGCCACAGGTGACCGAGGACGCATCCGCCGACGGGCGGCGAGCGCCTCCTCCCAGATCCGGGTCAGGCCCTCCATGAGTTCGTCGCGCATCTCCTGCGTGACGTGGGAGTAGCGGGCCCCGACCGAACCGTCGAGGTGGCCCATCCGCTCGTCGGTCAGCACCTTCGGGGTCTTCAGCCAGTCCAGCATCACCTTGTGCGCGTGGCGCTCGCCGTGCGGCGTGAGCCCTTGGGCGATCGGCAGCCAGCAGGCCTCCGCCCGTGCCGCCGCGCCTCGTCCCCGGGCAGGGATCCCGGGCCAGGGTTCGGCCAGCACTGGAACCGGGTGCGCCGACTGCGGGGACTTCTTGGGGTACCACCCCGTCGCCGCGGGCTGGAACAGCCATTGCGCGAAGCCGCTCCGCCGCCAGTGCGCCGCGTTCTCCCCGCCAGCACCGTTACGGAGGTAGCCGAGATCCGCGATGGCCTTGGTGACGCGCAGCCGCGTGACCTCCGGCACGGTCTCGGGCCGGTTCAGCACGTTGGAGACGGTGCCGGTGGAGACCCCGGCGCGCTGGGCGACGTCGACGAGCTTCACGCCAGTGCGGCGAGCTGCGCCGTTGGCGGCTCCGTGGCCGCTGAAGACGTAGGTCCGCCCGTGGCAAGCGCAGGGCTTCGGCTGGTTCCGCTCGATCTGCCTGGCCAACATGGCCGAGAGGAAGGGCGGGGTGTCGATCGTGCGGTACGAGTCGTCCTTGGGCGGGCAGCGGTGAAGTTCCCCGTTGTCCAGCTCGTAGAGCTGCCACTCGATCCGCACGCTCGTGGGCCGGACGTACTCCGCTTCCAGCCCGACCAGCTCGCCCCACCGCTTGCCCGTGAATCCCTTGGAAACCACCGCAACGAACTCGTCGTCCCGTCCGGAGAGCAGAGAGGCGCGCTCGCCGATCAGCAGGATCCCGAGCGCGTCGGTCACCACCTTCTCGGGGCCACGGTTGCGCGACCGGCCGGCGCGCTTCCCTCGGCCTCGCCGCCTGGCCGCCGGGTTCGAGTCCCGAATTCCGTCCTCCACCGCATCCCCGAGAACCAGGTGCAGCGTGCTGCGCCAGGTCTTGATACTGCTCACCGCGTAGCCGCGCTCCCGCTCCGCCTTGGCCCACCCCTCAATCCGGGCTCGCGTCATCTCCACGATCGGAACCGACTCGAACTCGGGGAGGAGGTGCTGCTCGATGTGGCGCTTGTAGTTCTGCATGGTCGAGGCGGCCAAGTCCTGCTCGCCGTACCAGGCGCTGGCGTACTCGCCGAAGGTGAGCGGCGTCGGCGCGGGCTCCGGTTCCGGCGCGGGCTTGGGCGCCGGCGGCAGCGTCCCGGCGCGGACCAGAGCCTCCTTGTCGTTGGCCGCCTTGGCCGCCTCCCGCTTGGTGCGGAACCTGATCGTGGCACCGTTCTCGTCCGCCACGGTGGCGAGCTTGCCCGGCGCCAGCCAGTACCTGCCGCGGTAGTAGTCCCCGCGCTTCTCTCCGAACCCCATTGCTGTTCCCTCCCCCTACGCAACCGCGGCCGTCTGGAGCTCACTCAGGCGCCGACGCGGCGGCCGCGCCTTGAGGCGCGTCTGCGGCGCGACAGCCCGCTCAGGGCCGACAGGACAGGCCGAGCGAGCCGGCTGCGGGTCGACGGTGACCAGAGGCGGGCTCACCTGCGGGCGCACTTCGAGAAGCCTGACAATCTCGGCCAGGTGCTCGGCCGTGAACCGGTAGCTGTTGCCGACCCGGCAGTACGGGATGCGGGTCTTTCTGGCCTGGTCCTTAACCCACCACTCCGAGCGCCCGAGCATCGCGGCAACCTGATCCGGGCAGTACAGCGCTTCGGGCGTGACGGGTGTGACACTGTGACGGCTGTGACTGGTCATCCCTGTCCCCCGTTCTCGTCCGGGACGGCGTAGCCGCCGGCCCGCCTCAAGAGCTGAGCGTCGTTGGCCATGCGTGAGCAGGTCTGCCGGACGAGGGCCGGCTCCAGGCCGGTCCCCTCAGTGATCTGCTTCGGCCTGGCCCCCGGGTTGGCGCGCACGTAGCGCAGGATCGCGGCGCGGGTGTCGCCGATGGTGTGGTCGGCCGCAGTGCCTTCGAGGAGCTGCCAGGCACCTGCCTCCGGGTGGAAGCGCAGCGCGTACTCGGTCTCGTCCACGTCGCGGCCGGTGACGTGAAGGACCCCGTCGGCCTGGCCCCGGGCACGCTTGAGGACCAGCGTCGCGTCGGCGGCACCGGCCAGGCCGTTGGTGCCCGAGACCTCGGCGAGGAAGTCGTCCGAGCCGGCCTTGCGGACGTGGTGGACGAGCACGATCGCGATGCCGTAGTGGTCGGCGATCCGCTTAGCGTGCCCCACGGCCGCGTAATCCGCGTCGTAGGCGGAGGCACCGGGCATGGACAGTCCGCGCATCTTCGCGAAGACGTCGATGATGACCATCCGGGCGTCCGGGTGGCGCTCGACCCACTGCGCAATGGCCTCGCTTCCGCCCTGCGGCAGCGCGGGGCACGAAGTGGCGAGCGTCAACGTGGACGGTGCCGGAGCGGTACCGAGGATCTTGCGCATCCGGGTCTGCAGGCGGCGCGCGGTGTCCTCCAACGCCAGGTACAGCACCGGACCGGAGTCCACCCGGACCCGCTCAAGGGCCTGGCCGCCGGCGGCGACCGAGAGCGCGAGACCGAGCGAGAGCCACGACTTGCCGACCTTGGGCGGCCCGGCGAGGAGGTTGACCCCCTCCGAGATGATGCCGGGAACCGCCCAGCGCGGCTCGGGGAACTGCGCCGCCATCAGCTCGTCGGCGGTCCAAGCGGTACGGATGCGCTGCTGCGTGGGCTGCAACGGCAGGGGGTCCGGCGAGCCGGCTCCCGGGATGTACGAGGACTCGCTCACGCAGCCCTCCTCGGCGCGACCGTACGCGGACGCTTGGCCCCGGCGCGGAAGCCCGAGGCGACGGTGGCACGGGCTTCCCGCTCGGCCAGACCCTTCGCCAGGGCAGTCGAGACGAGCCGCTCGGCGACCTCGGAGGCGGACAGCTCGCCACCGGCCACGAGCTGCCCCAGCGCAACGGAGGCGAGGTACAGGGCCCGGTTCCGCTGCCCCGGGCGGGCGCTGGTGACGCGCTCCAGCTCACGTCCCTCCGCAGCGTCCAGGTAGGCGCGGTGGCGGTCGTTGGCGGTCAGCTTGGTGGTGACGTGCACCTGCGGCGGCAGAGATGCCGGCACGAGGAGCTCGCGGATCCAGTCCGGCAGCGGCGCGGGTTCTTCGTCGCGGAGCACCAGGTAGCGGCTGCCGTCCACCGTGCTGCCGGCGCCGACCACGTAGCCGCCACAGGCCCGGGTGTCGACCTTCCACCCGAGGACCGAGGCGGTGTTCCGCAGTTCCACACCTGCGGGGGCCGCGAAGTAGAGGTGGAGCCCGCGGCGAGTTCGAACGGTGTGGGTCTCACCCGGGAACGGCTCCCCCGCTTGCTCGGCGAGGTGAGCAAGGGCGTCCCGGCCGTCTGCCACTCCGGCCGGTGTCCCGGCCGGCGGCCGGTCCTGGCTGTGCTTGGGCACGTCCAGGTCGATGACCACCAGCCGGGAGGGACCCGTGGCGACACCGACGTTGTAGCGGCCCGCGGTCCAGCACCGGGCGGCGCGCCGGCAGTCGGTCGTGGCGCGCGATTCCCAGGCCCTGACCGCCGGCCGCTTCTCGCCGGGCACCAACGGGAAGACGTGCCAACCGCGTTCGATGGCCTTGAATGCGGCCCGCAGCAGCGGGCAGGGGGTGGTGTGATGCATGCTTGGAGCACCTCTTATTCCTGGATGGGATGGAGGCCGGGGCAGTGGGCTTCCTGATCCGTCGTCCGCTGCCCCGGGTATGGCTGACACATCAACAACCGGCCTTGCTGCCGGTCAGTTGGGCGTCGGCTCGCCGAGTCGGCTGGTGGCTCAGCGGCCGGCCGTGGTGAGCGCGGTGAGCAGGGCGTGGATGGGGCTTGCCACCACAGTCGCGGCGGCGGTGAAGCCCGAGAGCCAGACCGCAGCGGCGGCGAGGGTGCTGACTCGCTTGGCCCAGACAAGAACCACGGTGATGACGAAGAAGATCAGAGCGGTGGAGATGGTGACGGCCATGGCCGGACTCCCTTCGTGAGGACGTCAGCGGGCGCCGGCCCACAGACGGCGCGCGAGGTTGTAGAGGTGGCGTCCGACGCGGATGCGCTTGCCGATGCCGTCACAGCGGCGGCAGTGCTTCCCGCGGCAGGGCCGACCGCGGCGGTCGTACTTGAGGTGAAAGCCGAAGCCGCGGCACTTGCGGCAATCGCCGAACGGGCTGGCCGCGCAGAGCAGTGCATAACCCAGCGTGATGAACAGCAGGACGGGGCTAGCGGACAGCAGGGCGCTGGCCATGCGTCCTCCCTGGTATTTACGGGCGCCCCGAGATACGGGGCGCTAGGCGATAGATCCCTGTTCAGGGCGGTTTGAGCGCGCTAGCGGGGGCGCTAGGTCTAGCGGATGCCGGTGCTAGGCCTAGCGCCGGCGGCAGTCAGACCGCATCGCGCTTCTGATCACGCTTCGTAGCAGCGGCAACGATGTGAGCGCGGGTGATGCCGCGCCGGTTGGCGCCCTTACCGTCCTCGGCGGTGCCCCAGACCTGGCCGGTGCTGATGCCGTGCGGTTTGAGCGCGGCTGTCAGCTGGTCGGGCGCCCACCCGGCGTAGACCTCCGAGCGGAGCTCTGCGAGCCGGGCGACGACGGTCTCCGACCACACCTTCGCCTCGGCGGCCGGGACGACAGCGAGAATGTCCGCCAGCAGGTCGTAGGACGGTCCGTCGGCCGGCGTGCTGTCCCTGCCGGCGGCGTATCCGGTGAGTAGGCCGGCCCGCTCGCGCACCGCTCGGGCGCGGGTGGCGATGGCTTCGGCCGTGGGGGCGTCGATGTTGACGGCCCGCACGATCCGGGCGTCCGCGCCTTCGCCGACGAAGTAGGCGATGCCCTTGTCGGCCCATGCGAACGTGGTGGCCCGGATGCCGTTGCGGTAGGAGCTGGTGCCCAGGACCATATCGTTCTCCAGCTGGCCCATGACCTTGAGGCACAGCCGGACGGAGGCGTTGGCGCTGATGCCGGTCGGCAGCGACTTGGCGTCCGGGCGCTGCGTGGCGAGCAGGAGAACGATGCCGGTCGCCGGACCGCGTTTGACGAGGTCCGTGCAGATCTCCTCCAACTCACGCCCGTAGAGCTGGTGTTCAAACCACTTCTGGCACTCGTCGACGCCGATGACAATCGGGTGCAGCCCCAGCGACTTCTTGTCGGCCAGTTCGCTGGTGACCTTGGACTCGGGGCAGATGTCTCGCGGAAGGGAGCGGATCACCTTGGCACGACGGCGCAGTTCCTCGCGGATCGCGCGCATGTCCTCCAAGGCGTACTTGATGTCCTCGTCGTCCTCGCCGGCCCGGTGGCGGTGCGAGACATTCTCCCCGACCGGGTCCAGGTCGCCGGTGCCCTTGAGGTCGTAGGTGTGCAGCTCGGCGCGCGGGTCCAGGGCCGCGATCAGCAGGAGCAGGCGCAGCAGGAAGGTCTTGCCCATGCGCGGGATGGCGCCGATGACGCCCGCGACGTACATCAGGGTGACGTCGACCCAGCGCCCGCGTTGGTCGGTGGCGAAACCAACCGCCTTGAACAGGTCCACGGTCCCGGCCTTGAGCAGCGGCCACTCCGGCTGGCGCGTCTTGTTCATGTCCTGGTCGCCAACCCAGAGCGCCATCATGCCCGGGTGCTCGCCCGCCATCGGCTCCGGCCACACGCAGCCCAACGGCCGGCGCAGACCGGAGGCCAGCTTGTCGCGCTTCTCCATCACCTCGCCGACCGTGACTCCGGGAGGGAGCTGGACGTCGGCGCGCCAACCAGGCCCGTCGCGGGTGATCGGGGCCGTGAACTCCACGCGGCCGCCCTTGGAGAGGTACTGGGTCATACCGCTGATGGCCAGCACGGACAGCGCCCGTTCCACCATCTCAGAGGTCAGTCGCTGCACCGTCGCCGCAATCACCGCGCGGGAGATCAGCGGTTGATCGGCCGGTGCCCCTACTGCGCCGAGGCCGAGCACAACGGCGGCGACGAGTGCCAGTTGGATCCAACCGGGAGTGCTCAGCGCCAGCAGCGGGACGAACGCAGCGGCGGTCAGGGCGTACAGGACGGTGAGCCAGCCGCGCGCGGCAACCCGCCGGTCGCGTTGACGGGTCAGCTTCAGGTACAGCTCGGCGTCCTCGGTGGCGACGGCGTACGCGCGGATCGGCTCGCCTTCGAGGTCCCGCGTCCACCGACGGAACTCCCGCATCGCGCGGGACGCACCGCGGGGCGAGCGCACCGCGAGCTTGCCCGCGTAGGCCGGCAGACGGGCCGCGTGGAAGGCGATCGTGTGGGCGTAGTGGCCCACCGTCCAGCGAGCCGCTGCCTGGAACTCGGCCTTGCTCCGGAGCCAGGCCGGGACCACCGGTCGGCGCTTCTCCGCCTGGACGCGCTCCAGCCATCCCGGACCGGCGGGCGCCGGCTTGTCGACCGGCGCGGCGGGTGCGTCCTCGTACACCGAGTCCGTCTCTGGGCTGCCCTGGTTGACGGCCGGGGCAGGTTCGGTGCCGTGCTGCTCACGCTGGGGCCCGCCCTGGCCGAGGCCGGCCGGGCTGCCGTCGCGGTCGGCGTTCAACTCGGCTTCGAGGCGTGCGAACAGCTCGCGCGCGTCGTCGTCCTCGTCGTCATGGTTCACTGTGGATCCTTCCTCACGTCGGTGGCGAAGGGGACCCGGGACGCACTGTGCTGCCAGGCGGGGCGCGTCCCGGGAGTTCGTCGGCGTCTCAGAGCGAGCGCGCCGTGTCGGCTTCGGCGACGACGTCCGGAACGTTCTCCGGCTCGGCTCCGCCCGGCCTGTCCAGCTGCCACGGCTGTGCCCCGGCGGCGTAGTCCCGGGCCAGCTCCAGGAACGTTTGCGCCGCGCTGGCCAGCGCCTCCGCGAACGCGAGGTGCGCGGCGGGACCGTCAAACTTCGGGCTCGGGCCGAAGATGTCGACCTCACCCGTCGCGGTCGCCAGCGTCAGAACGGGGCAACCGTCGGCCTGTCGCTTCCCGGTGACAGTGCTCTCGGGAGTGGCGTGCACGTACGTCACGATGAGGCTCATCGCATAGTCCATTCAGGTTGGGGATGACTCGGTCACTTGTCGGTCGCGCCGACGGGGGCGGGCTGCCGTTCCGTCCGGACGGTTCGGATCTGCTTGGCACCCCACTCGGGAGACATGCCGTGTGTCCGCCCGATCTCGGTCGGCGAGGGAACGCGGCCGTCGGCGAGCGTGCGCCGGATCGCTGCCCGTGCCGCATGGCGCTTCGCTTCCATCGCGGCGTCGTCCGGTGCGGCCGGTACGGAGGTTGTACGGGGCGTGCGTGGTGCGCTTGTACGGCCCCTGAGCTGGTTGTATGGCGTTGTACGCCCTGCCTGCGGCACGGCCCGTGCAGAGCCGCTGGCGTCGGCCCGAAGGAGTTCGGCGACCGGACGGGCAACGGCGAATCCGGCTTCCACAGCGGCCCGCACGTTGGTCGTGCCCAGCGTGGGCCAGCTGGCGGCTGGCCGGGCGAGCAGCTCCACGCCGGCCCGATCCCCCGGGCGCAGGTGCTTCGCCACCGACGCTGACGCCTTGGCGTGCGCGGTGAGCAGGTCCGCAGTAACCCCCGGCTCGGCACCGTGCACCGCCCGCCAGGCCAACGCCCACAACTCCTCCGGCGTCAGCTCCGAAGGCAGTGCACTGGACAGCCACCTCGCGGTCTGCGCCACCTTGCGGTGATGGCGCCTCCGCTGACGGTCGCGCCGAGCCTGGCGCGGGTCGCCGGCATCCTGCCGCTGCGAGTGCAGGTACATGTGCCAGGTGATCGGCGCGGCGAGCGAGGCGCACGCGGCCACGACCGCGAAGCCGGTCCCCCACATCTGCGCACCGTGGGTGAGATTGATGCCCGCAGCAACCACGGCAGCGACCCAGATGCCTGCGTGGTGCGCTGCGGCGGACAGGCCGCGAGTGTCCCGCACTCGGCCTTGCAGTGCGAAGACCCACGTCAGGGACTCCAACGCGCCGCCGCCGGCCAGCGCCATCGGCAGCGGCCAGCGCTGGGCGAGGAAGCTGATCTGCCCCGGCAGCGCCACCACCACGAACAGTGCGATCACCGCCAGAGTGGCCAGCAGCACCGCACGGCCGGCCAGGGCTTCCCGGCGGGCGGCCCACCTTCGTCCCCGCTCGGAGCGCCGCCGCGCCCTGCGCCGCTCGCGCTCGGCCTCCGCGACCGCCCTCAACTCGGCCCGCGCCTCCTGGCGCTCCCGCTCGGCGGCCATACGCGCGCTCAGCGCCAGGGCCTCGGCCTCGGCGCGGTCCCGCCCGGCCTGTGCCCGCGCGATTTCTACGGCGACCGCGTCCAACTGCCGTGCGGCCCGCGGACTGTAGACGGTCGGCCGACTCATGCGGCCCTCCCCGGCCGGAAAGACCGGCAGTCGGTGCAGCGTGTCACGAATGTGGCGGCGTCCAATAGCAGTTCCGCGACGTACGCGACCAGCTCAGGCGCGTCCTCGCGAAGATCCGCCAGGATGCCCCGGGCAGCGTCCACGCGAACAGCGCGCTCAGCGTCGGATTCGCCCGCCCGGCCGACAAACAACTCACCGAGAAACTCAGGAAGTTGCTCGCCTTCCGACAGCGGACCGACCTGCTCTTCGAACTCATCAGCCCCGTCGGGCCGTCGATCGCGTAACGAAGTGCGCATGCTTCTCCTACTCCTGGAGGGATGGAGAGAGCCGGGGCAGCGGGCTTCCTTGATCCGTCGACCGCCGCCGCCGGCAACGGATTACTCAGACGTGGATGCGCCGCGGGGCGGCCATCCGCTGCACGGCCTGAAAGGCCGCCGTGACGGCGGAGGAGGAGCCGAGGCCGACCAGGAAGGACAGCAGCCAGCCGCCGCCAGAGGCCAGCTCGGCTCCGCCGCCGAGCGTCGCCACGACGAAGGCGACACCGCGGACGCCCCACGACGCCACGCTCCCGCCGTCCGGCTCCGACTCGGGTCGGCGGCCCACCAGCTCCAGGTCGTAGCGCCGGACCTGGCGCAGCTCCCCGCCGGAGAGCTGGATCACCACAACACTGCCGTCCGCCTGTTCGGCGGCACCGGCCACCGCGCCCAGCGCCATGTCGCTCCGGTCGCGGACGACGTCACCGATTGCGAGTCGCATTGGCCCCCCTCGGGATCGGAAGCGGGTCCGGCCATGCCCAGCCGCCCGCAACTCCTTAAGAGATCCTGTCCTCAGGTCCTCTTTAGGAGTTGCCCATGACTATGAGCTACGCCACCCCAACTCGTCAAGTCCTCTTGAGGACTCGTATGCTGGTTTCCGCTAGACGACCAGGACGGTGATCACCATGGCGAAGGCGTATGAGCGCATCGCGGACGACCTCCGCCAGCTCATCCGGGCAGGCGAACTGAAGCCCGGGGACCGGCTGCCGGCGGAGACGAGCCTCGTCGGGCAGTACGGCAAGAGCCTCCCGACCGTCCGCCAGGCCCTGGCCCTCCTCCAGGCCGAAGGGCTGATCGAGAAGCAGCACGGTCGCGGCACCTTCGTCCGCAAGGCACGCAAGCTCGTACAGCGCAGCAACGACCGGCACCAGTGGGAGAAGAACCGCGCGCGCGGCTCGCTGGCGGAGCGTCAGCAGACCGGCGCGACCGAGCGCGACACCGGTCTGGAGCTGGACGACCTGGTCTTCAGTGCCGAGTACCGGCAGATCCCCGCGGACGCCGAGTGGGCGGCCGCCTTCGGAGTGACAGAAGGAACGACTCTGCTGGAGCGCGTCTTTCACACGCGCTACCGCACGGAGACGGCTCCCTTCAATCTCACCCGTTCGTACCTGGTCCACGACATGATCGCGGGCAACCCCGACCTTCTGGACGCCACGAAGGAACCCTGGCCCGGCGGGACGCAGAACCAGCTCCACACGGTCGGCATCGAGGTCGACCGGATCGTCGAGCGCGTCACCGCGCGGCCGCCGACGGCTGAGGAGGCCGAGGAACTGGAGTTGCCGCCCGGCACCGCCGTCCTCGTCCTGCGAAAGACATCCTTCGACGTCGAGGGCCGCGTCGTGGACATCGCTGACGTCACCCTCCCGGGCGACCGTACGGAGCTGACCTTCACCACTCAACTGGAAAGGTGGTGAGGGCCGTGCAGCGGCGCATCATCATCGTCACTGCTGTCCACCCGCCGGCCGCGCTGTTCCTGCCGGACGCCTACAAGTCACTCTGCGAACAGGAACTGCCGGAGGGCTGGGACTGGCTCTGGCTGATCCAGGAAGACGGCAAGAGCGACCAGGTCGCCCCCTACGTCCCCGACGACGTCCGGATCAGCTTCCGCCAGGGCCGACAGGGCGGTGCGGGCATGGCCCGGACCATGGCGCTGGCGCGGGCCGAGGGCGAGTACGTGAAGGTGCTGGACGCCGACGACATGCTGGCTCCCGGCGCCCTCGCCCGCGATATCGCCGCGCTCACCTCGAACCCCGAGATCGGCTGGACGACCTCCCGCGTCCTTGACCTGCTCCCGGACGGCTCGTTCGTCGGCTTCGACCAGGACCCGCCCGCCGGCCCCATCGAACGCGGCGCCGTCCTGGATCACTGGAAGGCACACGACTACCGCGCCCAGGTCCACCCAGCAACCCTCTGCATGCGCCGCGACCTGCTGATTGCCCTCGGCGGCTGGATGGCCCTCCCCGCTTCCGAGGACACCGGGCTCCTCCTCGCGCTCAGCGCGGTGAGCCGCGGCTGGTTCACGGCGGAGGTCGGCCTGCACTACCGCAAGTGGCCCGGCCAGGTGACCAGCCAGGCCGCCCACGTCGACAGCGCCGAGCGCGAGGCCCGGATGGCGGTCATCGAAGCCAGGGCGGAGTTGCTTGCGGGGCTGGCGTGGCAGTACCCCGCCGGGGCCTGAGCATTTCGTCCCTCGGCCGGAACGGCAAGAGCCCGGACACCTCTCCGTCCTGGAGATGTCCGGGCTCAGCCGTAGTCAGCGCCTCAGGGATGGGGTGGCCTGGCCGGCCTTCGAGCACGATCGGCCCGGAGCGGCTGCACTTCCCCTCCCTGCTCGAAATCCGTCAGCCGCGTACGCTGAGCCGGACAGAGGCCTGCGCGTTCACTTCGGCGCCGCCGTATAGGCCGGGCGGATCCTGATCATGTGGGGCTCGGCAGGCTCCAACAGGTCGCCGACGTAGAGCGCCAGCGTCCAGCTGCCCCTGCGCCGCACCTGACCCGCGATGAACTCCGCCGCACCCGGCCGACCGAGACCGCACTCAATGAAGTCCCGGTGCCATGCCCACACCGTCAGCTGCTCGATCTCCCTGAGCAGCGCCGCAAGCGCGTCGGGGAGCCTGAAGAACTCCGCCTCGGGCATGATGCCGTCGATCGAGGCCATGACCGGGCCGAATGTCTTGGCCCCTCCGTCTTTCATGCTGATCACCGCGTACCCTCCTCGGCCTCTCGCTGATGCTGCGCGCTCTGGTCAGTGCTCACAGCGCACCCCCGTCCGTCGGGGCAACCAACGCCCACACCGCCTTGCCCACACCACCCTCGCGGGGGCTCACGCCCCACTCCTTCGCGAGCTGGTCAACCAACCGCAGCCCGCGGCCGGACTCGTCCTCATTGCCCGCCGCGCGCATCGTCGGGATCCGCCGACTGGCGTCGTGAACCTCGATGCACAGCAGCCCGGGCTCCATGCCGAATCGGACGAAGATCAACCGACCTGGCACCCGCGCGTGTTGCACGGCATTGGTGACCAGCTCGGATAGGACCAACTCTCCGATGCCCATGAACCGTTGGCCGTCATCGACGTCGGCCAGAAACTCCCGAAGCAGACTCCGGGCGGCGCCAACGGACTTCCGGTGACGAGACAGCCACGCCTGAGACGTTCCGATGAGCCTCGTCACTTCCCGCCCCCCGTCAGCTCTGGCCCGCCGGTCGAGAAGACCGCCTCGCCTCGGTCGCTGGGGAGCACCAACAACACGCCCATCACCACCCGACCGGCGCCATCAATCGACGTACGCTCGATCGCCAGGACGGGAATCCGGGCAACGATGCGAAGCGCATCGGCCTCATCGGCGCTCGGAAAGCGCGCAGTGACGCGCTCGGCAGTCTCCGCGCACCGGATGCCGCGCGCGAGCAGATGCGCGCGAACGTCGTCGCCCCAGGGCGACCACGGAGCTTCCGGGAGAGGAGCGTCCAGCGCACGCGGCACGTAAACGCGCGCCAGACTGCATGGGCGACCAGCCTGCTCGCTGAGGTAGACACGCTCGACCACCGGAGTCTTGGCGCGGACCCGGAGCAACGACTGGAGCTCGCCTGCTGCCTTGACCTCGGTCACGGTGACCTCGATCCGCAACGCAGGAGAGTGAGCTGCCGGCGGGTCCTGCGGGTGGCGCCCGCCGGCGTAAGTGATCGGCTGGACCGGACGGCGAACGAAGTTCCCGTTGCCGTGGAACTTCTCGATCAACCCCTCGGACTGGAGCTCGTCCAGAGCCCGACGCAGGGTCGGCAAGCCGACTTCGTAGGTCGCGGCAAGCTCACTTTCCGAGGGCAGCTTGCTGCCGGCCGGAAGAGCCCCGGAGCCGATTCGGCGCCGGAGGTCTGCGGCCACGCGTGTGTATCGGACGGCCATGGCGCGCTCACCACCTCCGGTTGTCATCGGTGGAACTGCGGTACGGCAGCGGGGCCGGGGGGCGATAGCTCGAACACGCAACGAGCTGACGCCTGGTCCACGTCGGGGCGGGGCAGGTAAGGTCGAACACGCTGATCAGCTCCCATACAGCTGATGGCACTGCCCCGCGACGGCGACTGCATCGTCCGTCGCGGGCGCATCCATGCGGACGGCGGCCCATGCGATCAGGCCGCGGCTGGCGCTGCTGACAGTTCCGAACCGGTCGGCTGTCTCCAGCAATGCCAGGAGAACTCCCCACGACTCGGCCGTTGTCGAGTCCGGCACCTCCGTCTCTATGCAGGCGTGATTGCCGTGATCCTTCATCTGCGGATCGAGCCCGAGGGCCAAAAGACCAGCAGTGATGCCGTCAGCACGTGCCAGATCGCACGAGAACACAGGACACCCCTCCGTAGCTCCTTGGCCACTCAGAGCGAAGCTAGTTAACTAGATTAGACCTAGTGGACTAGATTTTCCATATGCGTGAGCAACCTCCGTACCTGCGCATCGCAGACGCCCTGCAAGAGCGCATCGCCAGCGGGGAATGGGCACCGGGCGACCGTTTGCCCTCGCGCGCTCAGCTCGCGCGCGAGCTCGGCGTAGGCGACAACGTCGTGCGCCGCGCGCAGGAACTCCTCATCCTCCAGGGCGCTTTGGAAGGCCGCGCGGGCTCAGGCACGTTCGTCGCCGAGCCGCGCCAGCGGCTTCGGCTGGTCCGCTCCCGAGCCCGCGAAGACCGCGGAGGTTCACCCTTCCAGGCCGACATGACCAGCCTTGGCCGGCGGGGCACCTGGGAGAGCCGCACCGACGCCAAGGTCCCGGCGCCAGCGGACATCGCAGCCCGCCTCGGCATCGCCGAGGGCGACCTCTGCGTCCGCACGTCCTACGAGTACTTCGCCGACGGCAAGCCGATCCAGCTGTCTACCAGTTGGGAGCCCTACGCCCTCACCGCAGGCACGATCATCGTCCTGCCCGAGGGCGGGCCGCTTGCCGGCGCCGGCGTGGTCGGCCGCATGGCAGAGATCGGCATCACGGTCAGCCACTTCACCGAACAGCCTGAGCCCCGGCAGGTGAGCGACGAGGAAGCCTCCCTCCTCGGCGTGCAGCGCGGCTCCCTCGTCACGCACATCCGGCGCACGTACATCGCCGACGACGGCCGCGCGGTCGAGACAGCCGACATCGTCCTCCCCGCAGGCCTCTGCGAACTGGTCTACGAAGTACCCATCACCCCCTGAGCGTCCACGGACTTCCGCATGCAGCGGAACCGCCTCCGCCTCAGATTCGGCTGAAACATCAGGCGCGGTCGTCGCAGCTGTCACAGTGTCACGCACCCGCCCCGGATGCTCCCACGCCAGCTGATCCAGCGCCCCAATGTTTCAGCCCGCATGCCCACAACGCGCACCGACAGACATGCGGCAAGTCAGCCGTTAGCAGGGCGGCGCATCCCGTCCAACTCCTAGAATCCTCAAGACATCAAGAGAACTTCATGTCTTGGGGGAGACTTGGCCGCGGCCGAACAGATTGTGACGATCGCAGCCGTCCTCGTGGGTGCGCTGACGACGCACCTCACCAACCACGCGATGGAGCGGCGCCGGAAACAACACGAGCTGCTGACCCGGTGGGACGAGAAGAAGCTCCACGCGTACGAGGGCTACATTGACAGGATCAGGTCGTGCGTCTTCCTCGCCGTCCACCTCTACGAGCACAAGGAAGGCATCCACGCGAGCAACAAGGCCGAGCACGAGCTCACCGCGGAGCTGGCGGAGGCCAACTGGCAGCGTGGCCGCGCCTTCGAGCGCATCATGCTCCTTGGCGGCGACGAGGTCGTAGAGGCTGCGCACCGGCTCAACGCGGCAGCCCTCGAAGTCGACTGGCAGGCCGGCGGCAAGGTCCACGGCACGCTTGACGAGTGGCGCACCCGAAATCGCGCCGTCTTCGGCGCTATCAATGAGTTCCACGACGCCGCCCGCCAGGACCTCGGCGTCCAGGGCAACGTCACCGGCGAAAGCCACCCGGAGCGTGACCTGTTGTTGCCGCCCCCGCGGGGCGGCTCGAACGGCAACCGCTCCTAAATGACAGGTGATTGTGCTGCGGACACCAACTGATGCAATCTCACTGCCAGATTCAGCCCTACCGAGTCAAGGGCGCGCGCCCTGCGCGCCGCTGCCCCGTCCGTGCGGCCGACGCCAAGCTGCGGGCTGACGCCCGGTCCCGGCGCGACCGCCAGAACGGGGCAGCGCGGTGGCTGGGGCCGGCGGCGTTGCCCTCGAGCGGCAAGCTATTCGGTCACGCTCAGGCAACAACATATGCATGGTAGCCCCCTGGTGCACACCGAGAAGTTAAGCTGCCCATCAACTCAACAGACAGGGGCCTGAGGTGACTCAAAGTGAGACGCTGTTTGATGACGAGTCCGGCGAGGAATCCGAGGACACGACAAGCGAGCAGCGGGAACCTCTGAACCTTGCAGACCGTGAACGCCGCCTGGTTACTCAGCCTTACGACCTTTCCCTCAGCACCCTTGTTGATGACATTAAGAAAGATCGCCTACTCCTCAGCATTGAATACCAGCGCCAATATGTCTGGGATAATGCAAAGGCGAGCCGCCTGATTGAGAGCCTTTTGCTCAATATTCCAGTGCCGGTCTGCTATTTTGCAGAGAACGAGGAGGGAGCCTATGAAGTAATCGATGGGCTCCAGAGAATCACAACCATCAGCAACTATCTTGAAAACGGCTTTGCGCTAAAGGGAATTCCAGTCCTCTCTGAGCTCGAAGGGAAGACTTTTTCCGAGCTCAGCATGCGTGATCAGAGGCGGCTAAGCGGTCGCACTATCCGATGCATTGTAATTACCGAGGACTCCGACCCTGATATCAAGTTTGACGTGTTCGAGAGGCTCAATACCGGCTCGGCTCGATTGGGGTCACAGGAGCTACGGAACTGCATTTATCGGGGCGACCTAAATGACTTCTTGAAGCGGACGGCAAGGGTGCCCTACTTTGAGGGGATTCTGAGCGGCATCAGGAATCATCGAATGGATTTCCAGGAGCTAATTCTCCGGTTCTTTGCCCTGAACGAAGATATCGCTAAGTATCGCCCGCCGCTTCGGCAGCTTCTAAACGGGTATATGCGCAAAAACCGGGCCAAACCACCGGCAGAGGAAGAAGTCGATCTTTTTGCGGATGTATGTCGCACCGTCGGTGATGTATTTGGGTCAACGGCTTTCAGGCTCCCCACTGCCTCTGGGCGTCCAGCTCCTGGCATGAATAAGGCGCTGTTTGACGCAATTATGATTTCTTTTGCTCATGCCGACCGGTCCGCAATCCGGGCGAAAGCGCGCGAAGTAAATGAATTGCGATTGCAACTTCTTGCGGATGAGGATTTTCTATTCTCAATTGGGCGCGCGACCGCTGACCGCTCGCGTATGCACTACAGGGTACTCAGGTTCGCCGTTGGCCTTGAGGAGTTGGGCGTGCGGTGTGAGCTGACGAATCTTCTGGGTGCGTGAGGAATGCCGGCGAAGATTGCTGCGTATGATGATTTTGTCAATAGTACGGACGAGATCAATCACCTTCTTGCGGCGCGCCCATCCTCACCATTGATGCCCAGAGCAGAGGACGCGGTGAGATTGGAGAACGCTGTCCACCGCGCCTGCCTAGTTCTGCTAGTGGCCCACTTTGAGGGCTTCGCTAAAGCTGCTCTGCGGGAATATGTAGACGAGATCTGCGCAGTACGCCCGCCAGCTCGAAAAGTTCCACCTGCTTTCCTTGAGCTGTTCACGCGGGAACGCATTCAAGAAATTGCTTCACTCTCTCCCGGGGAGGAGAGGGTTAATAGAACTAGGAGGCTTTTTTCGGGGTTCTCCGGACTATGGGATGATGAGCGCTCCATAGACCCGAGAGTAATATCTTCAAAAATTCTCGCGCGGCAAATGACCAGCTTGCGCCCTGATGTTCTACGCGAGGCATTTGCCCTGATTGGAATTTCCGACATAATTCATGAAGCAACTGAAGCTCTGCACATAGACGGATTTAGCATTAGGGTCGATGTCAAGCTGGAGGAGATCGTAAATAAGCGAAACCTGATTGCCCATGGCGACTATTCCGTGAAACCCACTTCGGCGGAATTGGAGGGTTATGTCGAGTTCTTCATGTCTGTGGGTGGAGCATTCTCGGAGATCGTAGCGAAGGCAATTGATGGCGCATGCACGCTCCGACCATCGCGGTAGAGAGCGAGATTGTTACAAGTTTCGCTACTGGTTCAAGGGCGCGCACAGCACGCCAGCGCGCGGCCCAGCCGCTCGCCGTCGCTCCTGTCTTGCGCCCCGCTTCGGCGGCGGCCGGCCGCGCACGTCGAGCGTGCGGCCGGGAGGGATGCCGAGGTTAGAGCCCGCCGGGGCTGAGGGCGGGCCGGGTTCCGACCGTCGCCTTACCCCGAGGGAACTAGCTTCTGCTCAAGGGGATTTGAGGACCTGAGTCGCATGCGGTGTCAGTGCTCGTGGCTAGCATGGCGGGCATGGGAGCCAAGCGTCCAAAAGTGCCAAGCGACCTACGGCGGCGCGTGCTCATCGAGGCTGGTCATCGATGCGCCATTCCTACATGCCGTTCCACGCCTGTCGAGATCGCCCATATCGTTCCATGGGCAAAGGTTCGAACGCACGAGTTCAAGAATCTCATCGCGCTTTGTCCGACATGCCATGCCCGCTTCGATGACCCGCGTGGGGCTATCGATCGGACTGCAATGAGGCAGTACAAGGCGAACCTAAATCCGCTGCTTATAGCTGCCAGTGTTGGCAAGCCGGAGCAGATCGGACTCCTGGCGGCCTACCAGGAGTTTAGGGTGCGCTTCTCCTCGTGGATTACATCGGAGCTAGAGCATGCTGCGATGAAAAGAAAGCGGCGCTCGTCTCCTGAGATGGTAGAGGAGATTCGACTAAAGTCGATTGACTGTTTCGCATGGGCGCTCGGCGCGACTCTCGATTTTCAGCGAGCGTGGGAGAATTCTGACGCTTCCGGGCTGGCTGGCGCCATCTTCTTTCACGTTGCCGAATGGAGTGACGACTTGGCCGAAAGCCCTCTCCCTCTGCCCAAAAAGATCGCCCAGCGCGACATTATGGAGGAGATTTCCGAAGCGTCGGCAGAACTTCATCTTGCAGTGTGCGAGGCGGTCGGATTCTAGGGTCGGCCCGACCCGGTACATGCCCCCTACGCGAGGACTGCGATCGCCCCACCTACTGACGGCCCGCAGGCGGGATCCCGCGTGCCACAGGCGTGCCAGATTCGGCGGTACGTGGCGGTCAGTCGCGGGTGCCGGCGGTGCGGTGGCCGGGGAACGGGCAGGTCGGGTGGGGTACAGGTCACGCCGGGTGTCGAATGCCTGTCCTTGTAAAGAAGGTGTCCAGACCGACGGAACCGGACGATGATGGCCCGCATGATGCTCAACGGTTCACCGGCCGCGGCCCCCAGGATGCTGCTCCTGGACCGCGTCGACTTCGAACCTGGCTGCTATGTGTTCGATCTCGACCAGCCACTGTTCCTGAACCCTGGAGACCAGATCTGGGCGGAGCGCAGTTCGGTGATCGTGCAGCGCGCGGTCACCGGGCTGGTGGAGCGACCTGCTGGCAGCATGAACGCCGAGCGGTGGGCCTACAAGCTGTTGTAGTGCGGCCTGGCTGAGCCGCGCGCAGCAGTCAGGCTGAGTGTCTAACTGCGCTACAACAGGTGCGCACATCGGCGGACGGCTACGGACAGCCGGGGACCGTCCGGGCAGGTCAGTGGCACTACTCCCCAAGGTCGGACGGGTGGTCAGGTTGCTTCGGGACGAAGAGGCCGTGGGTTAAGTCCCGCCACCCCGACCCAGGTCAGAGGCTCTATCGGAGAGATCCGATAGAGCCTCTGACGTATGTGCCAGCAGGAAAGTACAGCAACCCCGTGAACACTTGATGCCCTTCATCGACCACGCCAGCGCAACTCATCGTGACACAGTCCGCCGACGGCCCGTGCAGCCGCCGTCGGGCCTCTTAGCGATTGACATCGCTTACACCTGCTGTCGCCTCAGGCCGGATTTGCTCCGCTCATCGTGATCGGCCCTCTGAGGGTGACGTCTTGGGGGTACGGTCTGAGACAGTGTCAGTGACGATTCGGGGGCACGATGACGGGCATTGAAATCGCGGTCGGGTACGTGTTCGCCTGGGTACTCCGCAAGACGCACCGACTGGCTGGTCGGGCTGATGCAGAGGTCGATCGTGGTCTGGACGCTGGAATGGACCGGCTGCATGACCTGGTTAGCCGCAAGTTGGGACAAGACCCCGCGCTTCAGCGGGCGTGTGAGGAGGCTGAGTCCGGGCACGAGGAGCTGCACCCGCGCACTCGTCAGCGCCTCGAACTTGCGTTGGAAGACGCGACGGAGCACGACGCAGACTTCGCTGCCGCACTGCAGCGGGAGGTGGACGAGTTGCAGGCGCTGTCTGGCTCGGCCGGAGGGGTGTCAGCTGGCAACGGCGGGCAGGCCGTAGGCGGGAACGTGGAAATCCGCGCCGACCATGGGTCTGCGGCTGCTTTCACCATGGGGGACGTGAGCCTGGGAAACCCTCCACAGCCGGGTCCGCACCAGGGCTGAACGCACCCGGCAATATCTCAGCCCCTCAGGTCACAGCGGACAACGCTGTCTACGCCGATCACCATGCGGTCGCCGTCGGCCACGCGGAGTTCGTCGCGTACTACTCCGCTCCTAAGCCTCCGGTGTCCTGGCCCCACCAGGTAGGTGTGATCCCTTCTCGCGCCCGCTCCTTCCAGCACCGGGCTGTCGTGGACGAGGTACGGAAGGCAATCGCCAACGGCGGGACGGCAGTGCTCTACCACGTACTGTCGGGAGCCGGCGGAGTTGGCAAGACCCAGCTGGCCGCAGACTATGCCCGCAACGCATTGCGGTCTGGCACGGTGGACCTGCTCGTTTGGATCAACGCCGGTACCCGCACGACGGCGGTGTCCGGGTATGCCCAGGCCGCTGTCGAGGTTCTGGGCGCCGACCCGGCCAATCCAGAGCGCGCCGCAGAGGAGTTCCTCGCCTGGCTTGAACCCAAGGCCGAAGCAGAGCCGTGCCGATGGCTGATCGTCCTGGATGACATCACCGACCCTGCCGATCTACGCGGTCTCCGGCCACCGGCCAACCTCAACGGCCGCACCCTGGTCACCAGCCGACGCCGTGATGCCGCCATAGTTGGGGATGGCCAGCTCCGGGTGCCGGTGGGTCTGTTCACCCCGAACGAGGCCACCGCCTACTTGCGCGCAGCGCTGGCCGCACACGGTCGCTACGAGCCAGCCCAGCATCTTCGGGGCCTCGCCGCCGACCTCGGCTATCTCCCACTCGCCTTGTCCCAAGCCGTCGCCTACCTCATCGACGCTGACCTGAACTGCGCCGACTACCGCGAACTTCTAGCCGACCAGACACGCCGCTTGGCGGATCTGCTGCCTGAGCCCGATGCCCTGCCGGATGACCAGACCGCAAGCGTGGCCGCCGCCTGGTCGTTGTCGATCACCCGCGCGGAACGGCTCAGCCCAGCCGGCCTCGCCCGCCCCATACTTCAGCTGGTAGCGATGCTCGACTCCAATGGCATCCCTGACGCTATTCTAACAAGTCGACCTTTTCTCGCCTTTCTCTCTGTAGTCCTCGACCGCAACGAAGTGACCAACGCTGCTAGGCCGCAAGGTCGGCGGTCCTGGCTTTGGAAACGTCAACGGTCGCCTAACTGGGTCACAGATATGCAAGTAACTAGTGCCATCAGGGCTCTGCATCGTCTTAATCTGATAGACCACACCCCTAGCACCCCCCTCCAGGCAGTAAGCATTCATCAGCTCATCCAGCGCGCGGTCCGAGATGGCATTACTTACGGGCAGCACCTCCTGATCACCCAAGTCGCCGCAGACGCAATCCGTGCCGTCTGGCCCGAGAGCGAACGGGAGGCCGACCTGGTCCGCGCCCTGCATGCGAATGCCGACGCCCTCACCCGTCACGCCGGTGATGCCCTGTGGCAACCCAGCTGCCACTCCCTGCTCGTTCACGCCGGACAAAGTCTCAGCAAGAGCGGCCAGTTCACTGCGGCGGTCAGCCACCACCAATATCTGGCGAACACATCCCACCGTCGTCTCGGCCCCGACCACCCCGAGACCCTAGCCTTCCAAGTGAGCCTCGCAATTGCGCGCGGTGAAGCTGGCGACGCCGTCGGCGCAGCCGTCGAACTCAGCGAGCTGCTGGATCGCACGCTGCGAGTGCTGGGCCCAAAACACATCCACACTCTGACGGTCCGGGGCTACCTCGCCCACTGGCGAGGCGAAGCAGGGGACGCAGCCGGTGCAGTCACAGCCAGCAGGGAGCTGCTGGAACGCATGAGGCGGGTGCTCGGCCCCAAGCATCCTCACACTCTGGCAGTCCGGGGCTACCACGCCCACTGGCAGGGACGTGCGGGGAACGCAGCCGACGCCGTCGACGATTTCGCCAAACTACTGGAGCACACCCTGCAGTTATCGGGACCTGAACACCCCGGCACGCTGACGATCAGGGGCTACTTGGCCCACTGGCGGTGTCAAGCAGGAGACCTAGCCGGGGCGAGCACCGAGTTCGCCCACCTACTGAACGTCAGGCTTCGCGTACAGGGCCCTGACCATCGCGACACCCTAATTACACGGGGCAGTCTCATCGAGTGCCAGGGGCGGGCCGGTGACGCCGCAGGGGCGGCAGCGGATCAAGCCGAGCTACTCGAGCACATGCTGCGGGTACTGGGCCCGGACCACCCTGACACCCTGGGGGTCCGAGTCGGTCTCGCCAAATGGCGGGGGATGGCGGGCGACGCAGCCGATGCTGTCAGTCTGCTTTCAGCGGCCTTTCCCGATGTCGTGCGGGTAATGGGCGCGGATCACCCTGCTGCTCTGGCTGTCGGGAGCAGCCTCACCTACTGGCGTGGCAAATCCGGAGACACAACCGCTGCAGCTGCTGCTGAGGAAACAACTGACGAATGACGCAGGGCGCAGCGCGCTGTGAACCCGCCACCCGGAAGCCGGCCGCTGGCCGATCTCGCAGCGAGGTCAGTGCCACCTACGCCGCCCTCGGCTCCGAGTCCAGCGATCAGAGCCCGTAACTGGCACGAAGTCTTGCTCCCGCCACCATCTCGGACCCTCATCACCCCACCGCCAGAGGCTGACGCTCCGGAAGGTGATCTAAGTGGGCGTTTCAGCTAGGAACATGCCCATTGATCCCGGTTCCTGGGAAGGTCTGCAGGCCCGCTCTGCGCGACTCCCGAGGCCAGGGTGGCTGGAGTGCCGCTGGTGCAGGATGGCCTGCCCGAACCGTGTGGCTCGTCCTGTCTCGTCCCAGGAGGCCGGGCCTGGCGGCACACGTCCCCCGACTGCCGCGGCCTCTGGCCACAGCGGCGATCCCGCAGTATGCCTTCATCATGACGGCCCGCCGACCGTATCCGAGCGACCTGTCCGACGCCCGCTGGGCCCTGGTCGAACCCACCCTCACCGCCTGGCGCGAGGAACGTACCGCACGAGCCCGCACCTTCGGCCGGCCACCCGAGCACGACCTACGCGACCTGCTGGACGCGATCCTCTACGTCGACCGCACCGGCATCCCCTGGCGATACCTCCCGCACGACTACCCGCCGCACCAGACCGTCTACGCCTACTTCGCCCGCTGGCAACGCGACGGAGTGTTCGAGCAGCTCAACGGCTTCCTGCGGCGCCTCGTCCGCACCGCCGAGGGCCGCGATCCAGCACCGAGCGCCTGCAACCTCGACTCCCAGAGCGTGAAGACCTCCACCAACGTCCCCACCGCGACCCAGGGAATCGACGTCGGAAAGAAGATCGTCGGCAGGAAGCGAAACATCGTCACCGACACCATCGGCCTGCTGCTGGCCGTGCTGGTTACCGCCGCGAGCGTGCACGACGGCACCGCCGGCCGACAGCTCCTGACGCGGGTTGCCACCGACCACCCCACCATCCGCAAGGCCTGGGCCGACATGGGCTACAAGAACGCCGTCATCGAACACGGCGCCACCCTCGGCATCGACGTCGAGATCGTCCTTCGCGACCCCGCAACCAGGGGGTTCGCCGTCCAGCCCCGCCGCTGGATCGTCGAACGCACCCTGGGCTGGCTAATGAACCACCGCCGCCTCGCCCGCGACTACGAAGCCCTCCCCGCCAGATCCGAAGCCATGATCCACGTCGCAATGATCAGCCTCATGACCCGCCGCCTCACCGGCGAAACCACCCCCACCTGGCGCGGAACCTGACCTCGCCAACCAGGAACGAAACGCCCACTAAGTTGGCCCGCTGCCTACGGGGCAGCGACTTGGGAGGAAGTTCGCAAGATCCTCGATGCTCGGCGCGCTGTCCCCGGAGACGGTAGAGCTGGGGAGTGAGCGGGGAGTGGATCTTGAATCAGCAACCCCGCTCAACCGCATGGAGCCAACGCCACCAACCTCCTCACATAGAGGTTCGAATCTTCCTCCTGAGTGCGGCCACACCGTGACCTCATTCGGGACGAAGAGGCCGTGGGTTCAAATCCCGCCACCCCGACCCAGCCCAGAGGGCCCATCGGAGAGATCCGATGGGCCCTCTGGCGTTTCCGGTTGCTGAGGAGCCGTCGGCGGGGCCGTGCGCCTCTGTCGGCGACTGCCGCGTGATCCACGACGCATGGCGGGCCCGAGGGCCTTTCGGCGTGACAGGGTGTCCGCTCGACGGCGGCCTGGCCGTCGCCCACCGTGCGCAGGCGGGCCCGGTTCCGGCCGTCACGCCCAGGTCCGAGCCGCCGATCAGGACTCCGCTGTGGCTGCCGGCCGCACTGGGGCCCTGGAGCCGGTGGGTGTCCCCGCCGGCGTCGCGTCAGAGCACGGACGCGAGGGCCGTGCGGGAGGTGATGCCCAGCTTGGGGTAGGCCTTGTAGAGGTGGTGGGCGACGGTGCGAGGGCTCAGGAAGAGTTGGGCGGCGATGTCGCGGTTGGTGAGGCCTTGGGCGGCCAGGCGAGCGATCTGGAGTTCTTGAGGGGTCAGCGGGGTCAGGGGGGTCTGCGGGCTCTGTGGGGACAGCGGGGTGTCGGGAGCGGGGGTGCCGGTGGCGGAGAGTTCGGTGCGGGCGCGGGTGGACCAGGGGTGGGCGGCGAGGCGGTCGAAGGTTTCCAGGGCGAAGTGGAGGTGGGGGCGGGCGTCGGTGCGGCGGCGGGTGCGGCGGAGCCATTCGCCGTAGAGGAGGGCGGTGCGGGCGTGTTCGAAGGGGCGGTGGGTGGTGGCGTGGAGGTCGAGGGCCGCGCGGTAGGCCGGTTCGGCGAGTTCGTCGGGGCCGAGGAGCGCCTGGCAGCGCAGGCGTAGGGCTTCGGCCCAGGGGCGGTCGGCGGCGGCGGTCCAGCGGGCGAAGCGTTCGTAGGGTTCGGCGGCGCGGTCCGGGGTGCCGAGGCGGACGGCGGCCTCGACCAGGTCGGGGACGGCGCGGGTGGCGCAGACGTGGTGGCGGTGCGGGCCGGTGGTGAGGGGGTGGAGGCGGTCCGCGGCGCCGGCGGCCCGGCCCTGGCCGAGGTCGAGCAGGGCGAGTGCCCAGTGGGCCCAGGGGCGGCCGGCGGCGGGGGCGGCGGTCTGCGGGCCGATGGTGGCGAGGGCGGTGGTGGCCAATTCGGTGCAGCGCTCGGTGCGGCCGTCCAGGGCGGCCAGGTAGGCGAGCAGGGCGCTGAGTTGGCTGACCCACTGGTGCTGGCCGGTGTCCTGGGCGAGTGCGAGGGCCTCGGTGGCGGTGAGTTCGGCGTCGGCGTGGCGGCCGTGGAAGAGCTCGGCCTCGGCGAGGAAGAACTGCAGGGTGGGCATCACCCCGACGGTGCCCCTGGCACGGGCCTCGGCGACCAGTTCGCCGCCCAGTTCGACGGTCTCCTCGTCCCGGCCGAGGATGAGGGTGGCGCCACAGAGCTGGACGAGGTCGACGGGGGTCTCGGCGCCGGCCCGGCGGGCGGCCCCGGCGCTCTCCCGGACGGGCGGCAGGGGCCCGGCGGGCCTGCCGAGGGCCGGGAGGACGGCGGCGGGCAGGTGGCGGGCGAGCGGGGCCAGGGGGTCGTCGGGGGCGAGCGGGAGCGCGGCGAGCCGGTCGAGCACCGCGACCACCGCCTCCTCCCCCGCGTACCAGGCGGCGTGGAAGGCCTGGAACAGCATCCGGGCGGCGTGCGAGGGCTCGATGTCCGTGCCGGCGGCGTCGAGCAGCAGCCGGTTCGCCGTCGGGTACGAGCCGCGCCAGAAGTGCGCGGTGGCCCGGACCTGGTCCAGCAGGGCGTGCGCGAGGACGTTGTCGGTGCGGCCGGCGGCCTCGTCCGCGAGCGCCTCGGCCCGTACCAACTCACCTTCCTCGGTGGCGGCTTCGGCGGCCAGGACGAGTCGGCGGGTGGCGGCGTCGCGGTCGGGGGTGAGCCGGGCGGCGCGCTCGTACGCGGCGGCACCGCCGTGGCCGCCGCGGCGCTCGGCGCGGACGGCGGTGCGTTCCAGCGCGTCGGCGAGGTCGGCGTCGGGGACGGTGGCGGCGAGGGCGCGGTGCCAGGTGCGGCGGTCGCCGTCGGGCAGCGCCTCGGCGATGGTCCGGTGGACCGTCAGCCGCTGGTGGTGCGGGGCGCGTTGCAGGATCGCGGAGCGCAGCAGTGGGTGGCGGAACGCGATCCGGCGGTCGGCGGTGACCGTCACCAGGCCGGATTCCTCGGCGGGGGTGAGCTGTTCGGCGCCGACGCCGAGCGCGGCCGCCGCGGGCAGCACGACGTCCAGCTCGCCGCTCTCCTCGGCGGCGGCGATCAGCAGCAGGGTCTGGGTGGCCGGGGGCAGGCTGGTGACCTGGCCGTGGAAGGCGATCAGCAGCCGGCTGGTGAGCGGCAGCCCGCCCGCGGTGTGCGGCTGCGGCCCGGCGGCGACCGGGAGTTCGGTGAGGGCGAGCGGGTTGCCGGCGGCCTCGGCGAGCAGCCGGTCGCGGACGGCGGCGGGCAGGTCGGGGCCGGCCCGGTGTGCCAGCAGGCGGGTGGCGTCGGTCTCGGACAGGCCGCTCACCCGCAGTTCGGGGAGGCCGAGTTGCCGCTCCGCGGAGGCGCCGCCCTCGGTGCGGGTGGCGAGCAGCAGGGCGACCCCCTCGGCCTGGAGCCGCCGGGCGGCCAGCAGCAACGCGTCCAGGGAGGCGCGGTCCAGCCACTGCACGTCGTCGATCACGCACAACAGCGGCTGTTCGGAGGCGAGTTCGGCGAGCAGTCCGAGGGTGGCGAGGCCGACCAGCAGCCGGTCCGCAGTCGCCGTCGACGAGTCGCCGAGCCCGAACGCCGCTTCCAGGGACCGTCGTTGCGGCCCGGGCAGGGCGTCCAGCCGGTCCAGACCGGGGGTGAGCAGCAGGCTCAGCCCGGCGAAGGGCAGTTCGGCCTCGTACTCGACGCCGGCCGCCCGGATCACCCGGAAGCCCGTCCCGGCCCGCGCGACGGCGTCGTCGAGCAGCGCGGTCTTGCCGATCCCCGCCTCGCCGCGCAGCAGCAGGGCCCCGCTGCGTCCGTCCCCCGCCGCCGCCAACAGCCCGGCCACGGCGGCCTGTTCGTGTTCCCTCCCGTACAGCATGCCCCCGACCCTACCCAGCCGGCCGTCGGTACCCCGCGGCGAGAGCTACGTACCGCCATGCCTATACGTGACCGATTCGCCCGGCCCGGCCCGTCCATACCTTGGTTGAGCAGCGGGAACGACCCGCCCAACCACCCACCGGAACACGGGAGACAGCCATGACCGAGATCACCGTCGCTGCCCTCCAGCAGCTCGCCGAGCGCTACCTCGCGGTCTGGAACGAGACCGACCCGGCGGCCCGCCGCAAGCTGATCGACGAGGTCTGGGCCGAGGACGGCCGCTACACCGACCCGCTGGCCGCCGTCGCCGGCCGGGACGCGATCGACGCGCTGATCGGCGCGGCCCAGGCCCAGTTCCCGGGGCTGGAGTTCACCCTCGGCCCGGTGGACGCGCACCACGACATCGCCCGGTTCACCTGGAACCTCGGCCCGGCCGGCGCCGAGCCGGTGGTGATCGGCTTCGACGTGCTGGCGGCCACCCCGGACGGCCGGATCGGCGCGGTGTACGGCTTCCTGGACCGCGTGCCGGGCGCCTGAGCCGCCGGCGCGACCCGCCCGGAGGGGCGCCGCCGGGCCACCCGGCGGCGCCCCTCCCCGAACCGGACCCCGGTCCCCGCCCCGATCCCCGCCCCGAGCCCCGAGCCCTTGAGGAGAGCCCGAGATGAGCACCGCCCTGGACACCCGGCGGTCGGCCGAAGCCGCGGCCGCCGCTGCGCCGAAGGCAGCCACGGCCCCCAGGGGCCTGCTGCTGGTCGTCCTGACCGCCACCTTCATGACCTCCCTCGACGTCTTCGTCGTCAACGTCGCCGTCCCCTCCCTCCAGGCCGACCTGGGCGCCGGCCCCGCCGCCGTCCAGTGGGTGATGGCCGGGTTCAGCCTGGCCCTGGCGGCCGGGCTGGTCACCGCCGGCCGGCTCGGCGACCGCTACGGCCGCCGCCGGGTGTTCGCGCTCGGCCTGGCCCTGTTCACCCTCGCCTCCGCCGCCTGCGGCCTCGCCCCCACCGCAGGTGCCCTGGTCGGCTCCCGGGTCGTCCAGGGCCTGGCGGCGGCGCTGATGGGCCCGCAGGTGCTGGCGATCCTGCGGACCGCCTTCGGCGGCGCGGCGCAGGCGCGGGCCTTCGCCCGGTACGGGCTGACGATGGGCGTCGGCGCGGTGTTCGGCCAGCTGATCGGCGGGCTCCTGATCCGCGCGGACCTCCTCGGTCTCGGCTGGCGCAGCTGCTTCCTGATCAACCTGCCGATCGGTCTGGCCGCCCTCGCCCTGGTCCGCCGCTGCCTGCCGGAGTCGCGCGCCCCGCAGCGGCCCGGCCTGGACCCGGTCGGCGTCCTGCTGGTCACCCTCGGGCTGACCGCCCTGGTGCTGCCGCTGATCCAGGGGCCGGGGCTCGACTGGCCGCTGTGGACCGGGCTCTGCCTCGCCGCCTCGCTCGCCCTGCTCGCCGCCTTCGCCGTCCACCAGCACCGCACCACGCGTGCCACGCGGGCCACGCGGACCACGCGGACCACCACCCACATCGGCGACACAGCCCCGCTGGTCGACACCCGGCTGTTCCGCAGCCGCGCGTTCAGCGCCGGACTGCTCGCCCAGCTCGCCTTCTGGCTCGGCCAGGCCTCCTTCTTCCTGGTGCTCGCCCTGCACCTGCAGTTCGGCCGCGGCCTGGACGCGCTCGGCGCCGGACTGGTGTTCACCGCGATCGGCCTCGGCTACCTGATCACCTCCAACACCACCCACCTGGTCACCGCCCGGCTCGGCGAGCCGCGCACGATCACCGTCGGCGGCCTGCTGATGGCCGCCGGGCTGGGGCTGCTCGCCCTCGCCGCCTACGGCGCGGCGGACGGCAGCGTCTGGTGGCTGGCGCCCGGGCTGTTCGTCGACGGCCTCGGCATGGGCCTGGTGATCGCCCCGGTCACCACCGTCGCCCTGGCTGCCGTCGAGCCGCAGCTGGCCGGTTCGGCGGCCGGGGTGGTGGCCACCGTGCAGCAGGTCGGCGGCGCCGTCGGGATCGCGCTGATCGGCCTGGTCTACTACGGCGCGGGCGACGCGACCGCCGCCTTCGGCCGCAGCGTGACGGCGCTCGCGGTGCTGGAGCTGGTCCTCGTGGGACTGGTCCGGCTGCTGCCGCGCACGGCCGGGCGTTCCCAGAGCCCCGGGCGCGGTTAGAACCCGAGCGCGGTCAGAACCCGGGCGCGGTTGGAACCCGAGCGCGGTTGGAACCCGAGCGCGGTTGGAACCCCGAGCGTTCTCAGGACTCCGAGCGTTCGTGAACGTCCCGGGAACGGAACGGACAGAACGGCGGGAACGGAACCGGCGGGTGGGTCGAACCCACCCGCCGGTTCCGTTCCCTCCCGCCGATCGGGTTGGATGGTCGGATGAGCGAGGAGAAGAGCGCCGTACCGGCGTGGGAGCAGCGCTTCAGGGCGGCCCGGGTGTCGCTGCCGGACTGGGCCGAGGACGCCCCCGGCCGGGCCCTGTACGTGTCCAACTCGACCGGCACCTACGAGGTCTACGCCTGGGACCGCGCCACCGGAACCCACCGTCAGGTCACCGACCGCCCGAACGGCACCACCGACGCCGAGCTGTCCCCGGACGGCGCCTGGGTCTGGTGGTTCGACGACCACGACGGCGACGAGTTCGGCGTCTGGCGCCGCCAGCCCTTCGCGGGCGGCCCGGACGAGGAGGCCGTGCCCGGTCTCGCCCCCTCCTACTCGGCCGGTCTGGCCCTCGGCCGCGACGGCACGGTGGTCGTCGGCCGCTCCACCGACGAGGACGGCACCACCCTGCACCTGCGCCGCCCCGGCGCCGCCGAGCCGGTCGAGATCTACCGGCACGAGGAGTACGGCGGCGTCGGCGACCTGAGCCACGACGGCACCCTGCTCGCCATCGACCACACCGAGCACGGCGACGCGATGCACTCCGCGATCCGCGTGGTCCGCCTCGGCGGGGACGGCGTCGAGACGGTCGCCGAGCTGGACGAGGTGACCGGCCGGGACGAGCCGCGCGGCGTCGCCTGCCTGGGCTTCGCCCCGGTCGAGGGCGACACCCGCCTGCTGGTCGCCCACCAGCGCACCGGCCGCTGGGAGCCGATGATCTGGGACGTCGCCACCGGCGCCGAGACCGTCCTCCCGCTGCGCGACGAGCAGGGCCGCGAGCTGCCCGGCGACGTCTCCGCGCAGTGGCGCCCCGGGGCCGGGGAGCTGCTGGTCGAGCACGAGTACGAGGCCCGCAGCGAGCTGTTCTCGTACTCGCTCGCGGACGGCCGGCTGACCCGTCTGGACACCCCGCGCGGCACCGTCGGCGGCGCCACCGCCCGTCCGGACGGCACCGTGGAGTACCTGTGGTCCTCCGCCGCCGAGCCCTCCGCCGTCCGCTCCACCGCCGGTGCGGTCGTGCTGCGGGCGCCGGGTCCGGTGCCGCCCCGTTCCGTCCCGGTCGAGGACGTCTGGGTGGACGGCCCCGGCGGGCGGGTGCACGCCCTGGTGCAGCGCCCGGCCGGCCACGCCCCCGGTGACGGCCCGCTGCCGACCGTCTTCGAGATCCACGGCGGCCCGACCCATCACGACAGCGACTCCTTCGCCGCCGGCCCGGCCGCCTGGCTGGACCACGGCTTCGCGGTGGTCCGGGTCAACTACCGGGGCTCGACCGGTTACGGACAGGCCTGGACCGACGCGCTGCACGAGCGGGTCGGCCTGATCGAGCTGGAGGACATCGCCGCCGTCCGGGAGTGGGCGGTGGCCGACGGCCTGGCCGACCCGCAGCGCCTGGTGCTGACCGGCGGCAGCTGGGGCGGCTACCTGACCCTGCTCGGCCTGGGCGTCCAGCCGGAGAGCTGGTCGCTCGGCGTCGCCGCCGTGCCCGTCGCGGACTACCACGCCGCGTACGCCGACGAGATGGAGGCGCTGAAGTCGCTGGACCGCACGCTCTTCGGCGGCACCCCGGAGGATGTCCCGGAGCGCTTCACCGCCTCCTCGCCGCTGACCTACGTCGAGCGGGTGCGGGTGCCGGTCTACATCAGCGCCGGGGTGAACGACCCGCGCTGCCCGATCCGGCAGATCGACAACTACGTCGAGGAGCTGGAGCGGCTCGGCAAGCCGCACGAGGTGTACCGGTACGACGCCGGGCACGGGTCGCTGGTGGTGGAGGAGCGGATCAAGCAGCTGCGGCTGGAGATCGACTTCGTCCGGCGCCACCTCGGCATGCCCGGCGGGGCCGCGGGAGGGGCTGAGTGAGGCGTCCGCTGACGCTCGCGGGGGCGGCGGTGGCGGGGGCGCTGGTGCTCAGCGGTTGTTCGGGCTCGCACGCCGCCGAGGCGGCCTGCCCGCCCCCGGTCGGTCCGGGGCTGCCCAGCCCCACGGCCGCCGTGCCGACCGTGCCGCCCGCTCCGACGGCGGGCGCCTCGACGCCCCCGGCGGGCGCCGTGCCCGGCGCGCCGCTCGCCACGGCGACGAAGGCGGGCGCAGCGGGGGCCGGGGGCGGCTCGTTCGTCGTCCGGGCGGCGTACCAGCCCGGCGACGGCACGGTCCAGCTGGCCAAGGGGTCCAGCGGGTCCAAGGGCTCGTCCGGCTCGGGCTCGAAGGGCTCGAAGGGGTCCAAGGGGCCCAACGGGTCCAAGGGGTCAAACGGGCGCACCGTGCACCACCACATCGACCGCTACGGCTCGGATGGTGTCGGTGGTCACGGCCACTGCCGCAACGCAGTGCCCGAGCAGGACGACGACCTGTCGACGCCGTTCGGCGGCGCCAGCCCGACCTCCCCCTCGCAGACACCGGGCCAACCGCCGACCCAGCCGCCGACCACCGCCGCGACCCCGTCGCCGGTCGCCACCCCGGCCAAGCCGGTGCCCGCGCCCGGCAAACCCACCCGGTAGGGCTCCGAAGGGTCAGTCCAGGACCGGGTCCAGCCCGAGGGCCCGGTCCTGCTCCGCCTCCACCTCGCGGCGCAGCAGGCGGAACCACATGAAGACCACGAAGCCCGCGAAGACGAACCACTCCAGGGTGTAGCCCAGGTTCTGGAAGGCGCGCAGGGTGAGCCCGTCGCCGCCCTGCGGCTGCACGGTCGGTACGGCCGTCAGCCCGGTGGGCACCTGGTCGGCGGCCACCCAGCCGTCGTACCAGCCGTCGTATTCGAGGACGTTCAGCAGCGAGGCCCGGTTGATCATGCCGAGCTGCCCGGCGGGCAGACCACCCGCCACCGCGCCGTTGCTGCCCACCGCCTCGTTGGCCTGCAGCCGTCCGGTCACCGTCACCTGTCCGGTCGGCGGCGCCTCGGCCACGGCCCCGGACGGGGCTCCGGGCACCCAGCCCCGCACCACGGCGACGGCGTGTCCGTCGGCGGTGCGCAGCGGGGTGAGCACGTAGTAGCCCTGCTTGCCGCCCAGCACCCGGTTGGGGACGAGGAGTTGGTGCTCGGTGTCATAGCTGCCGGACACCGTGACGGGCTTGCCGACGGTCTGCGTGGTCACCTGCGGGCTGGCCTGGGTGAGCAGGTCGTCGATCGGCGTGGCGTCACCCGAAGCGGTGAGGGACTGCTTGGTCTCCTGGTGCGTGGTGACGCGGTCCTCGAACCGGCCGAGCTGCCAGGTGCCCAGCCAGACGCACACCGCCACGGCCGCCATGGCCAGTGCGGTGCCGCTGAGCCAGCGCGGAGTCAGGAGGAACCGGTACACACCCCCCACGGTAACCATTCCTCACACCGTCCCGGACCACAGGGTCCACCGAGGACAGAAGGACCGCCGGGCGCGGGCGACGCGGGAACGGGAGGACCGCCGGGCGCGGGCGACGCGGGAGACGCGGGGGCCCCGAGGGGCCGAGCCCGAGAAGCGGAGCCCGGGAGCGCCCCCTCAGCCCGCCGCCGGCGTCCCCGACGGCGGGGCGGCCGCCCCGCCCGTGGACTGCACCCCGCCCCGGTAGAGGGTCCCCCCGCAGGCGACCGGCAGCGAGGCCGTCGCGGCCGCCGGGCTGCCGGGGGCCGGGGTGTGGGCGATGGTGGCGGTGGCCGGGCCGGTGGTGGGGCTGCCGGTCGGGGTGGCGGTCGGGCTGGGCGCCGGGGTGGGACCGGAGGTGGGCGTCGCGCTGGCCTGCGGGTTGGAGCTCGGGGCCGCGGAGTTGCCGGAGGCGGGGGCGTCCGAGGCGGCGCCGGGGGCCCGGGTGGTCAGGGCCACCTGGTTGGCGCCGGTGGGTGCGCTGGTCGCGGTGCCGCCTGAGCCGCAGCTCTGGTCGGGGATCCACGCGAACGGCACCCGGTACCCGGCCTGCGGCGCCAGTACGGGTGGCTCGGTGTCCATCGCGGGCAGGCTGCCCGCCGGGTCACCGGGGGTGTGGTCGGCCGTACGGACCCGGCTGCGGTCGGCGCCGCTGACGTCGGTGACGGCCACCGCGCCCGGTCCGCCGAGGCGGCAGCTGCGCCCGGAGACGTTGTAGACGGTGAAGGAGCCGTAGATCCGCCCCTGCCCGTCCGCCGCACCGACCTGCGCGGTGCCCTGCCCGAGGTCCGTCCGGGTGCAGAGCGGGATGATCCCGCCGTCCCCGGCGCCGGGGGCCCCGGTGGGGGTGGGGGTGAGGCCCGGCCGGGTGGTGTCCACGCCGGGGCTGGGCGACGCGGAGGCGGTGCCCGAGGCGGACGCGGTGTCCCCGGTGCCGCTCGGGCCGGTGCGCACCGCCGTGCCGGTGCCGGCGGGCCCGCCGGCCGTCCTGCCGCCGGGGGTTGTGGGGGTCGGGCTCTGGACCTCGGCCGAGCCGGGCCCGCCGGAGAGCCCGAGGTGGTCCCCGTCGTGCAGGACGGGCAGGGCGATCGCGACGGCCAGGGCCAGCGCCGCCGCGCCGGTCCAGGCCCCGCGCCGGGCGGCCCGGCGCCGGGGTACGGCCTGACGGATGCGGGGCAGGGCGCCGGACTCGGGCTGGATCCCGGCCACCGCGTGGTGCATCAGCTCACGCAGTGCACGCTCCTCGGAGGAGAGACCCGAGAGGTCGTCGTCCCCGGGCCGCTGCCAGGCTCCGTCAGCCATGTCCGGCCTCCATCTGGGTCCGGAGGGCGGCGAGTCCGCGTGATCCGTACGCCTTCACGGAGCCGAGTGAGATGCCCAGGGTCTCGGCGACCTGCGCCTCCGTCATGTCCACGAAGTAACGCAGCACCAGAACCTCCCGCTGACGGCGTTGCAGACCACGCAGCGCGGCCTTCAACTGGTCGCGCTCCAAGGCATCGTAGGCACCTTCTTCTGCACTGGCCATGTCAGGCATGGGCTTCGGCAGCAGTCGCAGACCGAGGATGCGGCGGCGCAGCGTGGAACGCGACAGGTTCACCACGGTCTGCCGCAGGTAGGCCAGGGTCTTCTCGGGTTCGCGCACCCGGCGCCGGGCGGCGTGCACCCGGATGAAGGCCTCCTGCACGACGTCCTCACAGGTGGAGAGGTCGTCCAGGAGCAGCGCGGCAAGCCGCAGCAGCGAGTGGTAGTGCGCCTGGTAGGTCTCGGTGAGCAGGTCCTCGCTGGTACCCGCGTCGGTACCCGCGCCGGAGTCCGCCGCACCGGGTGCGGCCGCCGTCATCTGGTCGTCTTCCGGCCTACTCGAAGACCACGGGGCGCGCGAGGGGAAGGCCACCGCGGCTCTCGCCGGGATGCCCGCCCTTGCCCCCACCATCACGTTCGCCACGCCCGTTGGACACTCGATCCCCTGTCATGGTTGCCCAGCCCGGGGGCCATTCTTCCGCATCGGCGGAAGAGGCCTCCAGGGGATTCCCACGGGATTCCGGACAGATTGTGTCGAGGAGCGGACACAGGTGCGGACATCCCCGGGCACAAGGGACCCTCAGGTCCCGTGCTCCGAGGGCCCGTCCGGGGTGTCGGGGGCCCGCTCTTCCCCCGCCGTCAGCTCACGGGCCACCAGCTCGGCGATCTGCACCAGGTTCAGCGCGGCGCCCTTGCGCAGGTTGTCTCCGCAGAGGAAGAGGTCGAGCGCGTCCGGCTCGTCCAGCGCCCGGCGCACCCGCCCGACCCAGACCGGGTCGGTGCCGACCACGTCGTTCGGCGTCGGGAACTCCCCGGCCGCCGGGTCGTCGTAGAGGACCACACCGGGCGTCTCGCGCAGGATGTCCTGCGCGTGCTCCTGGCTGACCTCGCGTTCGAAGCGCGCGTGCACGGCCAGCGCGTGGGTGCGCACCACCGGAATGCGCACGCAGGTCGCGGAGACCCTCAGGGCGGGCAGGCCGAGGATCTTGCGGGCCTCGTCGCGCAGGCCCAGCTCCTGGGCGGACCAGCCGCCCTCGCGCAGGCCGCCGGTCCAGGGCACGGCGTTGAGGACGAGCGGGGCGGCGAACGGCCCGTCGTCGGCGATCACGGCGCGCAGGTCGCCGGTCTGCCGGCCGACCTCGGTGCCGGCCACCAGCGCGGTCTGCTCGCGCAGCGCGGCGACGCCCTCGCGGCCCTCACCGCTGGCGGCCTGGTAGGTGGCGACGACCAGCTGCTCCAGCCCGTACTCGGCGTGCAGCGCGCCGACCGCCGCGACCAGTGCGAGCGTGGTGCCGGCCGGGCTGGCCACGATGCCGCGCGGACGGATCCGCAGCGCGGCCGCGTTGACCTCGGGGACGACCAGCGGCACGTCCCCGCGGGTACGGAAGGCGGCCGAGTCGTCGACCACCACGACGCCCTTGGATGCCGCGATCGGCGCCCACTGGGCGGACACCTGGTCGGGGACGGCGAACACGGCGACGTCGATCCCGGCGAAGGCCTCCTCCGTCAGCGGGACGACCCCGACCGCCTCCCCGCGCACGACCGGCGCGCGGCCGGCCGAACGCGGGGAGGCGACGAGTCGGACCTCGCCCCAGATGTCCTGACGGAGGGAGAGCAGGCCGAGCAGCACCTCGCCGACCGCGCCGGTGGCGCCGACGACGGCGAGGTTCGGACGCCGGGTCATCGCCCGGAGCCCCCGCCCGGCTGCCGGGTCATCGCCCGGTGCCGCCGTAGACGACGGCCTCGTCCGACTCGCTGTCCAGGCCGAAGGCGCTGTGCACGGCGCGGACCGCCTCCGGCACGTCGTCGGCGCGGGTGACCACCGAGATGCGGATCTCCGAGGTGGAGATCAGCTCGATGTTCACGCCCGCGGCGGACAGCGCCTCGAAGAAGGTCGCGGTGACGCCCGGGTTGGAGCGCATGCCGGCGCCGACCAGCGAGATCTTGCCGATCGCGTCGTCGTAGCGCAGCGACTCGTAGCCGATGCCCTCCTTGACCCGGCCGAGCGCGTCGATGGCCTTCTGGCCCTCGGTCTTGGGCAGGGTGAAGGAGATGTCGGTGAGGCCGGTCGACGCGGCGGAGACGTTCTGCACCACCATGTCGATGTTGACCTCGGCGTCGGCGATGGCGCGGAAGATGCGCGCCGCCTCGCCCGGCTTGTCGGGCACCCCGACGACCGTGACCTTGGCCTCGGAGGTGTCGTGGGCGACTCCGGAGATGATGGCCTGCTCCATCTCGCCCCCTTCGGGCTTGTTCGGGTTGTCGTTGCTGACGATCGTCCCGGGAAGACCCGAGAAGGACGAGCGTACGTGAATCGGGATGTTGTAGCGGCGGGCGTACTCCACACAGCGGTCGAGCAGCACCTTGGAACCGGACGAGGCCAGCTCCAGCATGTCCTCGTACGCGATCCAGTCGATCTTGCGGGCCTTCTTCACCACGCGCGGGTCGGCGGTGAACACGCCGTCCACGTCGGTGTAGATCTCGCAGACCTCGGCCTTGAGCGCCGCCGCGAGGGCGACGGCCGTGGTGTCCGAGCCGCCGCGGCCCAGCGTGGTGATGTCCTTGCTGCTCTGGGACACGCCCTGGAAGCCGGCCACGATCGCGATGTTGCCCTCGTCCAGGGCGGTGCGGATGCGACCCGGCGTGACGTCGATGATGCGCGCCTTGTTGTGGACGGAGTCGGTGATGACACCGGCCTGGCTGCCCGTGAAGGACTGGGCCTCGTGACCCAGGGATTTGATCGCCATGGCCAGCAGCGCCATGGAGATGCGCTCTCCAGCGGTCAGCAGCATGTCGAACTCACGGCCGGCAGGAAGCGGTGACACCTGCTCCGCGAGTTCGATGAGCTCGTCCGTCGTGTCGCCCATCGCGGACACCACGACGACGACCTCATGGCCGGCCTTCTTGGCGTCAACGATTCGACGGGCCACGCGCTTGATGCCTTCGGCATCCGCAACGGATGAGCCGCCGTACTTCTGCACGACAAGGCCCACGTGCGCTCCTCGACTTGTGTCGTTTTCCGGGGGCGCCAGGCCCCCGTACCCCCCGGGGGAGAGGGGGGTGCGGTCGGCGTCAGTCTACCGAGCAGGGGTGTCCCGACCGGCGCCTTCCGTATGATGAGACGGACGTTTCAGCACGTGAGCGGCGGCGGGCGGGGTGCCACCGGCAGGTCTGCGGGGCATTCGGCGCGGCTCCGAAGAATCGTCGGACGAATGGACGCCGCCACGGCCGGATTTCTCTTCCGGGCGGACGGCTGAGGCTTTCGTCACATGCGCGCCGCGGCCCGCCGCCCGGACGGTTTACCGCCCGAGACCGAGCTCGGCCGCCATCAGATCGCCGGCCTGCTGCTCCAGCTGCTCGTCGGTGAGGCCGTCGTCGTCGGTGTCCGCACCGTCGGGCACCGCGCCGATCGGGCTGTCCAGCCGGACGTGGGCGATCAGCGACTGCAGCGCCCGCAGCACCGCGGTGCAGGTCGTGCCCCAGTTGGAGAGGTACGAGAACTGCCACCACCACAGCGCCTCGCTGACCCGGCCCTCGCGGTAGTGGGTCAGGCCGTGCTGGAGCTCGCTGACCACGCCGGCCAGGTCGTCCGAGATCCGGAAGGCGTTCGGCTTCTCCGGCGGGCCGTACGGGTCGAAGACCTCGTGGTAGACGTCGATCGGCGCGAGCAGCGCGGCGAGGCGCTCGCGCAGCTGCTCGCCGTCCGGCTCGGGACCGGCGTCGGGCTCGAAGCGGTCCTCGGGGACGACGTCCTCGATGGCGCCCAGTCGGCCGCCGGCCAGCAGCAGCTGGGAGACCTCCAGGAGCAGCAGCGAGACCGCGCTGCCCGGTTCGTCGCCCTTGGCGACCTCGGTGACGGCGAGCACGAAGCTCTCCACCGAGTCGGCGATCTGCACGGCGAAGTCGTCCGGCTCCGAGCCGTGGCCGTGGGTGTGCGGGGCGTGGGTCTCGGGCTCCCCGTGGGGCTGCTGGTTGATCGTCCGGTCAGACATCGAGCAGTCGTCTCCCTTCGAAGGCGCGGCCGAGGGTGACCTCGTCCGCGTACTCCAGGTCCCCGCCGACGGGCAGTCCGCTCGCCAGACGGGTCACCTTCAGGCCCATCGGCTTGCAGAGCCGGGCCAGATAGGTGGCGGTCGCCTCCCCCTCCAGGTTGGGGTCGGTGGCCAGGATCAGCTCGGTGACCGTACCGTCCGCGAGGCGCGACAGCAGCTCGCGGATGCGCAGGTCGTCCGGGCCGACGCCCTCGATGGGGCTGATCGCGCCGCCCAGCACGTGGTAGCGGCCGCGGAACTCACGGGTGCGCTCGATGGCGACGACGTCCTTGGGCTCCTCGACCACGCAGATGACGCCGAGGTCGCGGCGCGGGTCCAGGCAGACCCGGCACTGCTCGGCCTCCGCGACGTTGCCGCAGACCACGCAGAAGCGGACCTTGTCCTTGACCTCCAGCAGCGCGTGCGCGAGGCGGCGCACGTCCGTCGGGTCGGCCTGCAGCACGTGGAAGGCGATCCGCTGCGCGCTCTTGGGCCCGACGCCGGGCAGCCTGCCCAGTTCGTCGATCAGGTCCTGAACCACGCCCTCGTACACGTCGCGCCTTCCCTCGGATGGTCGGTGGTGCTCCCGTGCCATCATCCAACGAATCGGGCGCCGGACACACCGCCCGACGCCCGACTCCCACAGAAATCACATTGGTCTGTCGTGTGAACTCCAGACCGTCTGCTGTACGGACCGGGCGCTGATCGGCGCCCTGGCCCGTGCTCTGCCTCTGTCCTGTCTGTGCCCTGAACTGCGGCGCAGACGTGCTTGCCGACCTGCGACGCAGACCTGCGTCAGATCAGAACGGCAGACCGGGGATGCCGCCGCCCAGGCCCTGGGTGAGCGGGCCCATCCGCTCGGCCTGCATCTTCTGGGCGGCCTGGTTGGCGTCCCGAACGGCCGCCAGGATCAGGTCGGCCAGGGTCTCGGTGTCCTCCGGGTCGACGGCGGCCGGGGCGATGGTCAGCGCCACCAGCTCACCGGAACCGGTCACGGTGGCCTCGACCAGGCCGCCGCCCGCCGTACCGTTCACCTTCGCCTCGGCCAGCTCCTGCTGGGCCTTGGCGAGCTCTTCCTGCATCTTCTGCGCCTGCTTGAGCAGCTGCTGCATGTTGGGCTGACCGCCACCGGGGAACACGGCTCACTCCTTGCTGTCATGCGGTTCGTCGTTCGTCACCGCCGAGCCTACGGGCCCGGGGCCCGCTCAGTTGCCGCGGTGGTGGATCTCCTCCAGCACCGTGGCGCCCAGCTCGCGGATGATCAGCTCCTGACCGGAGAACGCCTCCTCGTTGAGGTCCGGGTCGTCCTCCTCCGGAATGTCGTCCTCCGGGGCCACCGACTGCACCGGACGGGCCTGCGGCGCCGCCGCGGGCGGCGGGGCCTGGACCGGCGCGGGGGCCTGCGCCTGGGGCTGGGGCCGCACCGGGGCGGGGGCCTGCTGGACCGGCGCCGGGGCCGGCGCGGGGGCGGGGGCGGCCATCGGCGGCGCGGCGGCCGCCGGACGGGCCGGGGCCCCCCAGCCGCCACCGGCGGGGGCGGCGCTCGGGGCCGCGCCGGCACCGCCGGACGGGTCGACGATGCACTCGATCCGCCAGTCCACGCCCAACGCGTCGGCCAGCGCCTGGCGCAGCACGTCGTCGCTGTTGCTGCCGACGAAGCTGTCCCGGGCTCCGGCGTTGATGAACGACACCTGGAGCACGCTGCCGTCGAACCCGGCCACCTGGCCGTTCTGGCTGAGCAGGATCCAGGTGAAACGGCGGCGGTTCTTCACCGCCTCCAGGATCTGCGGCCACAGCTGCCGGACCTGCGCGGCGCCCTGCTGCGCGGCCGCGGACGGCTGACCGCCGGGGGCGGCCACCGCGGGGGCGGGGGCGGGCGTGGGCACGGGGGCCGGTGCCGCGACGGGCGCGGGCGCCGGGGCGGCCTGCGGCTGCGACGCGGGAGGGGCGGCGGGGGCCGGAGCGCCTCCCGCGGGCGGGAAGCTGCGCGGGATCGGCCAGGCGCCCGGCGCGGGCCCGGCGGGGGCCGGGGGCGGCGGGGCCTGCACGGGGGCGGGCTGCACGGGGGCGGCCACCGGCGGCGCGACGGCCTCGGCCACCGGGGCCGGGGCCGCGACGGGCGCGGGCGCCTCCATCGACGGGACGCCCATCGGAGCAGCCATGGGAGCGGCCATCGGCGCCACTCCCGCCGCGGCGGCGAACCCGCCGGCCGCCGCCCGCCGCTCCAGCTTGTCCAGACGCGCCTGCAGCGACAGCTCGTCGCTGTACGCGCCCGGCAGCATCACCCGGGCGCAGATCAGCTCCAGCTGCAGCCGGGGCGCCGCGTTGCCGCGCATCTCGGTCAGCCCGGTGTTGACGATGTCCGCCGCCCGGCTCAGCTCGGCCGCGCCGAACGCGTCCGCCTGCGCCTGCATCACCGCGACCCGGTCCGCCGGGGCGTCGATCAGCCCCTTCTCCCCCGCGTCCGGCACCGTGGCGAGGATCACCAGGTCGCGCAGCCGCTCCAGCAGGTCGGTGACGAAGCGGCGCGGGTCGTGCCCGCCCTCGACCACCCGGTCGATCACCTGGAACACCGTCGCCCCGTCGTGCGCGGCGAAGGCGTCCACCACCTCGTCCAGCAGCGCGGAGTCCGTGTACCCGAGCAGCGCGGTCGCCATCTGGTAGGTGACGCCGTCGTCCGCGGCACCGGCCAGCAGCTGGTCCATGACCGACATCGAGTCACGCACCGAGCCGGCGCCGGCCCGCACCACCAGCGGGAACACCGGGTCCTCGACCTGGATCTCCTCGCGGCGGCAGACGTCCGCCAGGTAGTCGCGCAGCGTGCCGGGCGGGACCAGCCGGAACGGGTAGTGGTGGGTACGGGACCGGATCGTCCCGATCACCTTCTCCGGCTCGGTGGTCGCGAAGATGAACTTGAGGTGCTCCGGCGGCTCCTCGACCACCTTGAGCAGCGCGTTGAACCCGGCCGAGGTCACCATGTGCGCCTCGTCCAGGATGAAGATCTTGTACCGGCTGTGCACCGGCGCGAAGAAGGCCCGCTCGCGCAGCTCGCGCGCGTCGTCCACACCACCGTGCGAGGCCGCGTCGATCTCGATCACGTCGATCGAGCCGGGCCCGCCGGTCGCGAGGTCCCGACAGGACTGGCACTCCCCGCAGGGCGTCGGCGTCGGCCCCTGCTCACAGTTCAGGCAGCGGGCCAGGATGCGCGCGCTCGTCGTCTTGCCACAGCCGCGCGGCCCGCTGAACAGGTACGCGTGGTTGACCCTGTTGTTGCGCAGGGCCTGCTGGAGCGGAGCGGTCACGTGCTCCTGCCCGATGACCTCCGCGAAGGTCTCGGGGCGGTAGCGGCGGTACAGGGCTAGGGACACACCCCCGACGATATCGGGACGGACCGACAAACGCGTCGCCCCTTCACCCCCGGGCCCCGCTCCGCCCGAACCCGCACGGCCCGGGGAACGCAAAGACCCCCCGTGCACCCGCCAGAGCCCTCCTACCCTTGCTGCCTTCCGGCCCTGGGGGGGTTCAGAGAGATGACGCCACACGAGGGGCTGACACCCACACTACCGGATCCTGGCCCCGACGATCCACAGGCCACCCCCACCTCCGGCCTGCGGGATAGCTGGTCGCGAGCACCCCGAAACATGTACTAAGCTCTCCCACGGAGGATTCGCCTAGAGGCCTAGGGCGCACGCTTGGAAAGCGTGTTGGGGGCAACCCCTCACGAGTTCGAATCTCGTATCCTCCGCCTTTGCCTAGCAAGGCAGTTGAAGGCCCCGACCGGGTTCCCGGTCGGGGCCTTCTTCGTGTCCTGGTCTCAGTTTTGGTCTCAGTCGGGATTTTGGGCCACGCCGCCCCGCTCTGCGGCAAGGCCCCGGCAACCACCAGGGACCTCGATGAGCTCCCAGGCCACCACGCTGGAGGCGCCGAGCTCGATCAGCGAGTCCAGGCCGAAGCCGGCCAGCGCCACCGAGCGGGCATCGATCGCGTCGTTCACCGGCGGACTGTCCCTCACGGCCTATTGACCGCCACAGGCTCTATCATCGCAATATGGCGATGATAGCTCCAGAGATGGCTGGCGGGCGGGATGCGCTGGCACCGGCCGCAGCGCTCTTCCGTTCGCTGGGCGACCCGGCCCGGCTGGCGATCGTGCGACGGCTGGCGACCGGCGAGGCCCGCGTGGTCGACCTGGTCGACCAGCTCGGCCTGGCCCAGTCCACCGTCTCCAAGCACCTGGCCTGCCTGCGCGACTGCGGCCTGGTCGACTCCCGCCCGGTCGGCCGGGCCTCGATGTTCTCCCTCGCCCAGCCCTCCCTGATCGGGCTGCTGGCCGCCGCCGAGACCGTGCTCGCCGACACCGGCGACGCGGTCGCACTCTGCCCCACCTACGGCACCTGCGAGGACGACAAGTGAGCACCGACCAGACCCTCCCGGCCGCCCAGGCCCCGGCGACGGAGCCGAGCGGGTGCCACTGTGCCCCCGGCTGCACCGACGCCTGCTGCCGCCCCCAGGTCGAGAAGAGTGCCGAATGGCACGAGGCTGCCCGGAAGGCCAAGCAACTGTCCTGGCTGTCGCTCGCCTACATGGGACTCGAAGGCGCAGTCGCCATCACCGCCGCCGTGCTCGCCGGCTCGGTCGCCCTGCTCGGCTTCGGCCTCGACTCACTGATCGAGGGCCTGGCATCAGTGATCGTCGTATGGCGGTTCAGCGGCTCCCGGACCCTGTCAGAGACTGCCGAGGGCCGAGCGCAGAAGGCCGTGGCCGTCACGTTCTTCCTGCTCGCCCCGTACATCGCCTACGACGCCGTCACCACCCTCGCCGAAGGCGACAAGCCGTCCACCAGCTGGCTCGGCATCGCGCTGGCCGTCTCCTCGCTGATCGTCATGCCGTTGCTGGGCCAGGCCAAGCGCCGTCTGGGCAAGGTGCTCGACTCCGGCGCCACCTCCGGTGAAGGCACCCAGAACCTGCTGTGCGCCTATCTGGCCGCCGCCGTCCTGGTCGGCCTGCTCGCCAACACCCTGTTCGGCCTGTGGTGGCTCGACCCCGTCGTCGGCCTGTTGGTCGCCGGCCTCGCCGTCCGCGAGGGCGTCGAAGCCTGGCGCGGCGAGGAGTGCGGCTGCTGAGGAAGTGACCAGCGAGGGCCCAACGCCACATCGGCGTTGGGCCCTTGTGGTCAGCCACCTGAGCAGGCGTGAACTCAGGCAGCGACCTCGCCGGGGTCTTCCGTGTCGAGCTCGGCTTCGCCCCACAGCGCCTTGCCGATCTTCTTGCCGACCTCGTTCAGCATCGGCTCGGTGACGTGCTGGTAGCGCTGGGCCATCGAGGTCGAGGACCAGCCCATGATCGCCATCACGATCCGCTCCGGCACGCCGAGCAGGAGCAGGACGGTCGAGGCGGTGTGGCGGGCGTCATGCAGGCGGCCGTCACGGATGCCGGCCTCGCGCAGGAGCCGCTTCCAGTGGTGGTAGTCGGTGCTGGGGTTGAGCGGCTCGCCGGTCTCCGAGGTGAAGACGTAGCCCTTGTCCGTCCAGAGGTCGCGTGCGAGGGCCCGCTCGCGGTCCTGCTCCTCCTTGTGCATCCGGAGGATCACGACGAGCTGCTCGGGCAGCGGCACCGCGCGTCGCCCGGCCCGGGACTTGGTGTCCTTGGTCTCGCGGCGGATCGGCACCTTCTGCGGACAGAAGCCGGGCTTGCGCCCGCAGCGGTCGCCGCAGCCATGCCGGTACTTGGGTCGCAGCCTGCCGCGCTTGACCCAGGCGACGCCTCGGGCGAAGTTGACGTCCTTCCACTGGAGCCCGAGCACCTCGCCCTGACGCAGGCCGAGGGCGAGCGCGAAGATCCAGCGGGCGGAGTTGCGGCGCTTGCGCGCCGTGTCCATGAGCGCCTGGACCTCCTCGATCTCGAACGGCTCGACCTCTTCCTCTTCGAGCTTCGGGGCCTTGGCGATCGTGGCCACGTTGCGGGTGAGGTGGTCGCGCCGCAGGGCCTCGCCGAGGGCGACACGGATGGTGCGGTGGGCCTGGTGGGCGGTACCGGCGGCGCTGCCGGCGGCCTGCATCTTCTTGTAGAAGCGCTCCAGGTGCTCGGGCTCCAGCTTCTCCAGGCGGTGCGCGCCGAGGCCGGGGACGAGATGCACGCGGACGGCGACCTCGTATCCGGCGTACGTGTTCTCGCCGACGGTGCCGGGGACGATCTCGGTGATCCAGTGGGTCAACCACTTGCCGACCGTCCACTTCTGGCCGGCCTTGGGCACGGTGCCGTCGTCGCGCAGCTTCTCCAGCTTGCGGACCTTGGCCGTGACCTCGGGGCGGGTCTTGGCGCTGACGTGGCGGCGGTCCGGGGTTCCGTCGTCCTTCACGCCGACCGTGACGCGGCCGTGCCAGCGGCCGTCGCTGCCTTCGTAGATCGAGGAGTCGCCGTTGGGCTTGCGGGTGTTCGCCATCGGTTCCCCCTCAGGCCGCGAGCGCGGCGGTCGAACCGGCGGTTTGCGTACGGGCGGCCACGTACTCCTTGAGCGCCTCGGCGGGCACTCGGCGGAGGCGGCCGATCGTCACGGACGGCACCTCGCCCGACGCCACGAGGGCGTACATCGTGGTGCGGCCGACACCGAGGCGCCGGGCGGCTTCCTCGACGGTGAGCGCGACGAGCGTGGGGTCGGCTGCAACACGGCCCTGATCTGCGATCAGGCGGAGGAGAACGTGCTCTGTGGTCCCGAGGGCATGGGCCACTCGGGCAAGCTCCAACGGCGTTTCGGACATGGGTGTCCTATCCCGGCGGCGCTTTCGGCTATGCACCGCCGTTGTCGATGTCCCAGGGATGGGCGATTCGGATGTACGGATCCGCGTGGTGACCTCCGGCGTTCGTAGCACCGAGGGGTCGCGGAAGGCATGACTGGTCGAGGCTCCATGGGCTGGCAAAGCCCGTGGTCGGACCGGCGGGAGGGGACGTTAGCGGTTGATTCCGGCCGCACCAAACCACCGGACGTCCAGCATGATGCCGGTCATCATCGGATCAGCGGCAGGAGTGACGTGCGAGCCCAGCAGCGTGCAGCAGGTGCCCTCAAGTGGCCAGGGCAGCAGTCGGGAGCGACGGACTATGTCGCGACTCCCGGGTCAGCGAGACCCTGGGAGTCGGACGAGCCAGGAGGAAGGCCGGGCAAGCGGTAGTCGTCACCGGCCTCGTCAGCCACGACCCGGGTGATCATCGCTCTGATGAGTTCGGCGAGGTTCGGATGGGCGGCGCCATAGGCATCGAGGGCGTCGCGGGCACGGTCCATCTCCTTACGAGCCGCGACGGACTTCTGCCAGCTCTCGGCGAACTCGGCCAGCAGCCGCTTCACGTGAGCGTTCGCGGCGATCTCGGGCGGACCGACCAGGTTGTCCAGGGAGATGTCGAAGACCTTGGCGAAGCCGATGGCCTCGTCCAGGTTGACTCTCCGGCGAGGTTCGCCGCTCTCGATGCGCCACACCGCCGACTGGTTGAGCGGATAGCCGGCCTCAGTCAGCCGCTCGGCGAGCGTGGCAGTACTCCACCCGCGCGCCTCGCGCTCCATCTTGATGCGCCGGGCGACGTTCTCCTCCCCTTCCAGTCGCTGTCTTGGATCCGCGCCAGCCACGGTCAACCCTCCATGCATCGTCATTAAGCCCATTTGCAATGCGTCGAGCACGACGTTAACGTGATGCAAAGCGAAACGCAACCAAGCCGAACCGCATCGCGGAGCCGGGCTAGCCACCCGGCATCGCGACAACACAAAGGCCCCCGGCGCTACGAACGCCGAGGGCCGAAGCAGAACCTCGAAACCGCCCATCCCTGGAACAGTCGACAACGGAGGAACCGGGTAGCCGCCCAGCGCCTCCGAGTGAGGACACCGCTGTGGACAAGCCTACGGCCCCGCCGTCAAAGCCGTCATCCCTCGACGGGCGAGCGGGCGGCGCGTCGAACGCTCATGCCGGCCCCACCTCCGGGGAGCCGCCGCACAACGTCGACGCCGAACAGGCCGTCCTCGGCGCCTGCATGCTGAACCACCAGGCGGTGGATAAGGTCCGCGGCATTTTGGACGCGGGCGACTTCTACCGGCCCGCCCACGAGACCATCTGGCGCGCGATCCTGGCCCTGCGCGCCGAGGACGCGCCCACCGACCCCATCGCCCTCACCGACCACCTGCGGGCAAGGGAAGATCTCTCCCGCATCGGGGGCGCGCCGTACCTCCACAAACTCGTCGCCGTCGCGCCGCCCTCTGCCGACAACGCCGACCACTACGCCCAGATCGTGCGCCGCGACGCCCAGCTGCGGACCCTGCACGCCACCGGCATCCGCACGGTCCAGCGAGCCTTGACTCCGGGCGCCGACCCGGACGAGATCCGCACGGCCGTCGAGACCGAGATCCGTGCCGAGCGCGAACGCGCCCTGGCCTCCGGCAGCAGCCGCCTGTCCCGCTACATCGTCAACGGCTGGGACTTCGTCACCAAGACGGGCGCGGACAAGGAACCCTTGTGGGGCACCCGCGAACAGACCGCCTGGGCCTCCGGCGAGAGCCTGATGATCGTCGGAGCACCGGGTGTCGGCAAGACCACCATCGCCCACCAGGTCGTCCTCGCCCGTCTCGGCCTCCAGGCCGCCGTCCTCGATCTCCCCGTCGCAGAGGGAGAACGCGTTCTCTACCTCGCCATGGACCGCCCCCAGCAGATCGCCCGCGCCATGGCCCGCCGCATTCTGCCTGCCGACGAGGCCCACCTGCGCGACCGCCTCACCGTGTGGCAGGGACCGCTCCCCGCCACCCTGGACAAGGAACCCGACCTCCTCGCCGAACTCGCCGCCGCCCATCGCGCCGACACCATCGTCATCGACAGCCTCAAGGACGCGGTCAGCACCCTCGTGGACGACTCCCTGGCCGTCGCCTTCAACAACGCCCGCATGCGGGCCCTGCGCGCAGGCGTCCAGATCATGGAGCTCCACCACCAGCGCAAGGCCACCGCCGACGCGCCACGCGGCCAGCGCCCCACCCTGGACCGCGTGTACGGCTCGACCTGGCTGACCGCCGGAGCGGGCAGTGTCCTGTTCATCGCCGGAGAGGCCGGCGACCCGGCGGTCACCATTCACCACCTCAAGACCGTGACCGGCGAGATCGGCCCGCTGCCGGTCGTCCACGACCACCAGCGCGGAACCACCTACGTCGAGCCGACCCTGGACCCGGTCACCCTCCTGCGCGCCGCCACGGACGGTCTGACCGCCCGTGACCTGGCGACCGCCCTGACCGGCGAGGCCAATCCCGACCGCGCCGACATCGAGAAGGCCCGTCGCCACCTTGACCGCCTGGTCAAGAGCGGGCTGGCGGTCAAGGCCGAAGGCACCGCCGGCGGCGCCGGGGGCGGCCAGCAGGCCCGTTACCGCCCGTCCGCCCGGCACATCGCCGCCGTCTCCTGACCGCCACGCGGTGACAGGAGTGACCGGGGACAGCGCAGTGACCGCGTCCCCGGTCAGTCCGTCGTACTGACCGACCGCAGTGACCGGGGTGACCGCGTCGGCCAGCGGGCAGCACCAACCGCCGCAACCAGCCCGCCGGTGAACAGGCAGACCATCGCCACCACGGGGCACCTTCCGGGCGTGGACCGCACACGGGACCGTCCACGCGCGCCTTCCGCACAGGACCCTGCGAGAGCTGCTCACACCGTCCACGCTCGACGAAGGAATCGCAGGCAGAGCGATCACGAAGGCGTACATACCGTCCACGCGACCCAGCGTTCACGCGCGAGCCCCCCTCTAGAAGGGGGCTCGCGTGTACGCCCCGCCGTGAACGCCCTGCCTTCAAGCAGATTTCCGAGCTTCCACCGCACGCCGTAACGTCCCCTGACCTGCTCTGCATAAGGCCAGGAACAGCACTGCCAGCGCATCGGCAGCTCCTGGCTACATGAGATCACCTGCGACCGAACCCAGGTCAGACCGCCGGAAGCCGGAGCAAGTTGTGGGGTAAGTCATCCTTACCCCGGCTCGCTCCTGACGGAGCAAGTTGTCGCACCGGACGGTCTCACCGCCCTCCGCATGCATCTGCCCTCGCCCAGGGGTGCGAGGACAGACCCCGGAGCGAAGCGCCAGCGGGAAGGCCGCAGAGGTGCTGCGCCACCAGACCCATAGGCACAGATCCCCGAGGACTCAGCTCTCGTGATCGGCGGCGATTCCCATCACGCCGTTCGGCGACCACTCCTGCTCCAGGATCGAGTAGGTGATCGAGTCGCGCCAGGCGCCGTGAACGAAGACGTGGTCGCGGATCCGCCCGTCCTCGGTCATACCGGCTCGCAGCAGGGTGCGCGCCGATGCCTCGTTGAGGGGTGACCGGGCGGCCCAGATGCGGTGCAGGCCGAGGACGTTGAAGCCGAGGGCACACAGAAGGTGCACGGTTTCCGTGCCGAGACCCTTGCCCCACTCGGCCTGGTGGAGGGCGAAGCCGATGGTGGCGGCCTTCTGCGGCTCGGTGGCCAGGCGGGCATACCCGATCAGCTGGTGCTCGCCAAGGCGGGTGATGGCCAGGCAGTACTCGGTCCTGGGGCTGGCGTTCGCGGCGGCGATGGAGCGGTCAGTGATCGCCTGGACCTGCTCGCGGGTGCGGGGTTCGAAGCTGAGGTGCCGGGTGGCCTCGGGGTCGCCGTAGATGGCCAAGAGGTCTTCGGTGTCCTCGGGTTCGACTTCGCGCATCGCCAGGCGGGGGCCGGCCAGGTGAACTGGGGTCATGGCCGCGGAGCCTACCTGCGCGTTCACCGGATGAGGACGGACGTCGGGCTGGCGGTGAACGCCTCGATCTCCTCGCGCAGGTCGGCCGCCACGCCGGTGGCCCGTCGACCGCCGGAGGGCAGCGCGGCGTGGACGCGCTGGGCACTGCTGGTGATGCCGAAGTTCCGCTGTTCGACGGGGAGGTCGAGCACGGGGCGGACGGCCTCGGCGACGCCCTCGATCTCGCCGCGGGCGAGGCGAGCGAGCGCGAGGTCCGTCTGGGCGCCGGCCTCGTCGCCGAAGGCCCACTCCTCCTCGGAGGCGGTGCGGTAGGCGGCGACGGCGGCCTCGGACTGGCTTTCGCCGAGGGCTGCGTCTTCGCCGAGGTGCACGGTGGCCTCGGCTACGTAGTAGAGCTGGCGGGGCTCCGGGAAGGTCATGATGCCGCCGAAGCCGTCCAGGTCGTCGGGCTGGACGGCGGCGCGAGCGTCCTCGGCGCGCTGGATGGCGGCGCGGGTGGCTTCCCCGTCACCGAGGAGCGCGTGGGCGCGGGCGGAGAGACAGGCCAGCCACACGCTGGTGGTGCCCCGGACGCTGCCGGCGGCAGCCTGCCCGAGGTCGGCGTAGTCGGCGGCCTCAGCCGGGCGGCCAGCCCAGTAGGAGATGAGCGACTGGAGCGAGCGGACCCAGGCGCGCATGGCGTGGTGGTCCGCGTTGTTGGCGCAGACGAAGGCGGTGCGGGCCTGCATCATCGCGGCGCTCGGGTTGCCCAGGTCGTGGCTGGCCTTGGCAAGCATGCCGGAGGTGATCCCGGCGAGCAGGTACAGCTCGCGGGCCTGCAAGGGCTTGACCCGGCCGTGCTCCAGCAGCCGGAAGGTGAGGTCCTGTACCTCGACCAGGTCGCCGAGCAGGGTCGGCAGCGCCAGCTTCGGGTAGGCGACGGTCAGCCGCCGTACCTCGTCGTGGATCTGTCCCAGGGTCTCCGGGCCGATGCTGCTGCCCTCCGCCATCGCGGTGAACCGAAGTGCACGACGAGCCGCCATTGCGACCTGCCTTTCCAATTCCGTGGTGCCCGCGTCGAAGCGGGTCTCGCTGTTGGACGGGCCACCAGCAGGCAGTACCACTGCCTGCTCGGAGGGGAGGAGGGCAGGGACCGGCCGTGGCGGCGGGACGACGAACGAGGCTGCGGTTGCGGGCGCAGGCAGCGAAGCGGTCGGTGCGGGCGCGAGGAGCTGCACGACGCTGACACCGAACATGGCCTCCAGCACTCGGCACTGGTCCGGGTAGGGACGGGTCTTCACCGCGCCGCCGTACCAGCGCTCGAACTGCCGCTTGGAGACCGACAAGCCCCGGAGCCGGGGGTCGTTCTCCTGCTCGGCGGCCGAGTTCGCGGTCGCCTCGAACCGGAGGCGGAAGGTCTCGTAGACCTGCCAGTGCCGCTGCAGCGTCAAGACCCTTAAGAGTGTGGGAGTTTCGACCACTGCGGATCCTCTCCGTCCCCGTTCGTCTGCTCTGACGATAGCCCTGGCCAGGCGGCAGGAAACGCGTTCGAGGGCCGTACGGGCCAGATGACGGCAGCCATGACGGCGGTCATGACGCACGACGCCGTCTGCCGCACAAACCAGCTCCGGCGACGACGCCGCCATGACGGTGGCGATGTCGTATCCATGCCCAACCGCCCGCCGCCATGCTGAACAGCCTTCGCAATCCGCGCACAACCGACAGCGAAGCGTGAGATCGAGGTGGGAGGGATCCGATGGACAACGCCACGACCGAACACACCGCCGAAGCGCGGTCCCTGGCGGATACCGAGACAAACGCAGCTGCCGAAGAAAGCCGCGTCACTCGCACCGAGCATCGCCCGGGTCTGACCGTCCGCACTTTCAGGGTCGCCCAGGACGGCACCCGCTACGACGACTCCGGCGTGACCAGCGCCTACCCGGGCCCCGACGAGTACGTCGCCCGGATCGAGGTCTGGCCCGCCTGCACCTGCCCGCAGCATCGCGCCGGCTGATCCGCGCGAGTCGCACCCACCAACACGGGAGCGCAACAACGCCCCAACCCTTTTCCACTCGCTCGCCCGAGAGGAGAACCAGCCATGCACCGGCTGACCGACGCGCCCGCGCTGCACACCGAACTGGAGCGCATCGACTACCGCACCACCCCCGCGTACTACTTCGACACCGAGCAGATCACCGACCCGGTGGTGCTGCACCTGCTGAGCCGCTGCCCGACCGTTTTCGGCATCAAGAAGGCCATCACCGACCTGCTGGCCGGCAACCTGGACATCCCGCTGCCGGAGGCCACCGGGGCCATCGAGCCCGGCGCCAGCGTTCGGGGCCAGGTGATCGTGGCGCCCGGGGCCGTCATCGCCGAAGGCGCGTTCGTCACCGGCCCGGTGCTGGTCTGCCCCGGCGCGGTGATCGAGGCCGGCGCCCGGGTGCGCGACAACACCGTCGTCGGCCCCGGCTGCCGCATTGGTTTCGGAGCCGAGGTCACCCGCTCCTTGCTGACCGGTGGCGTCTTCATGAAGCACACCAGTTTCGTCGGGGACTCCGTGCTCGGCCTCGGCGTCAACATCGGCGCGTTCGTGTCCACCACCGGCCTGCGGGTCACCTCCGGGCCGGTCACCGAACCGGCCACCGAAGAGGTCTGCGCTCACCTCGACGGCCGGCGAATCGCCACCGGCCAGACGAAGTTCGGCGCGGTGATCGGCGACGGCGTGATCGTTCCCGCCGGCACCGTGCTCCAGCCCGCCACCCTGATCGGCGCACACACCCTGCTCTACCCGAAGACCCAGGTCGGTGGCTTCTTCCCGGCCGGAAGCCAGGGAAGGTGACCATGCCCACCACCGACACCACAACGACGACCGACCAGCGGGCCGTACGGATCACCGGAGGCCGCCGCCTGGCCGGCACCGCCACCGTCCAGGGCAGCAAGAACATCGCCCTGCACCTGTACGCCGCCGCGATCCTCGCCGACGACCCGCTCACCCTGGCCGGTGCGCCCGAGATCCTGGACACCCTGGTCGTCGCCGACATCCTGCACCGCACCGGCACCCTCGCCACCGTGACCGGAGACGAGTTCGCCACCCGACCGGCCGACTCCTACTTCCCCGTCATCCCGGACGACCTCGGACGGCGCATCCGCACCACCGCGGTGATGGGCGGGGCTCTGCTGGCCCGCGCCGGCAAGGTCACCTTCCCCACCCCCGGCGGGGACGCCTTCTGCGCCCGCTACATCGACCGGCACCTGGCCGCGATGGAAGCCGCCGGGGCCGAGGTCGAGGTGAGCCGGGGCCGGGTGCGGGCCCGCTTCACCGGCAAGCGGCTGCCGTTCATCACCGACGCCGAGACCCGCTCCTGGGGGCCGAGCCTGGGTGCGACGGTCACCGCGATGCTGCTGGCCGCCCGCACCCCGGGCACCTCCGCGATCCTCAACCCCAGTGTGGAGCCCGAGGTCACCCACACCGCAGCCCTGCTCTCGCAGGCCGGCGTCGGCATCGAGTGGCACGGCAGGAAGGCCCTGAACGTCACTGGCACCGACCACATCCGGGGCGGGGTGTTCACCGTACCGCCGGACCGGCTGGAGGCTGCCACCCTCGCGCTGGCCGCCGCCATTACCGGCGGCACCGTCCACCTGGACGGCTTCCCGCCGGCCGCCTTCCCGGACGGCCTGGTGTCGGTGTTCGCCGACGCCGGAATCCAGCTCGACTCGCTGGACGGCGGAACGGCTGTCAGCACCCCGGCCGGGCCTCGGGCGGTGCAGATGGCCACCGGCCCGCACCCAGGGTTCCCGACCGACGTGCAGCCGCAGCTGACCGCCTTCCTCACCCAGGCCGAGGGCACCTCCCGCACCGACGAGCGGATCTACACCCAGCGCGACACCCACCTGCCGGCCTTGGCCGCGTTCGGCGCGGCCGTCAACGCGACCGGCTCGGTGATCACCGTCCGGGGCCGGTCCGCCCTCACCGCCGCCGGCGTGGCCGGGGAGGACATCCGGGCGGTGACCGCTCTCGTGATCGCCGCCCTGGCCGCCGAGGGCACCTCTACGATCCGAGGGATGTATCACCTGCGGCGCGGATACGGCAGCCTGCTGCCGAAGTTGGCCGCGCTCGGTGCCGACCTGACGATCGACCAGGAGTAGCCGTGACCAACACCGTGCCGTGGACCCCGAACGCGCTCGCCGACCTGCGCGAGTGCCTGGACCTGATGACCGTCGACGGCACGGTCCCCGGTGGTGTCATCGCCCACGGCACCTTCGACACCGAGCCCGGCTACCTGGCCTCCGGTGTCGTCGCCCCCGAGTGCGGCGACGCCCGGCCGGGGCCGGACACGGTGTACGACGTGGCCTCGCTGACGAAGGTCCTGGCCACCTGGCCGCTGGTCGGCACCTCCCTCATGGATGGCTTCACCCTGGACACCCCGATCCGCGAACTGCTGGCCGGCATCCCGGCCGAGGCGCCCGGCAGCCAGGTGACGGTTCGCCAGGTCCTGGCCCACACGTCCGGCCTGCGGGCCGACACTCGCCTCGACCAGTACCGGCACCGCGTCGAGCCGCTGGCCGAACTGATCTGCGGAGAGCCGCTGATCGCCGACCCCGGAGCCGGCCACCGCTACATCAACCGCGGCTTCATCCTCCTCGGTCTGGCCCTGGCCCACTACCGCTGCCGGCGCCTGGACGAGCTGGCGGCCGAGCTCTGGCAGCACCTCGGCATGACCAGCACGACCTACGGACCGGTGCCCCGCTCCGCTCAGGTCGCCCCGACCGAGCAGCGGCTGACCGGCGGGCCCCGGCTATGGGGGATGCCGCACGACGACAACGCCGCCCTGCTCAGCGGAGTCGCCGGCCACGCCGGGGTTTTCACCACCCCGGCCGATCTCGCCGCCTTCGCCACCCACCTGCTGTCCTCGCACGCCACCAGCGGGCCCCTGGGCCGCTGGCTCACCGCCAGCATGCAGCCACAGGCCGAGATCGAGCCGGGCCTCGACCGTGGCCTGGCCTGGATCCTCGCCGACGAGGGCCGGGTCGCCTACCACCACGGCTTCACCGGGACCAGCCTCTACCTCGCCCCGGCCACCGGCCGCTACCTGGCCATCTGCACCAACGCCGTCTACCACCACCAGGACAACCGCACCCGCCTCGCCCCGCTGCGGACCCTCGCCCTGAAGGCGATCACCGACGAACCCTAGGAGGGCCACCTGTGCCCAACACCACGCTCGCGTCCCTGACCACCCTGCGGCTCGGTGGCCCAGCCAGCGACGTCCTGCAGGTCGCCGACCCCGACGACTGGTTCGAACTGGTCCGTACGATCGGCGACCGGCAGGAGGACGCGCCCCTCGCCCTCGGCCACGGCAGCAATGTCATCGCCTCCGACGCCGGCCACGAGGGCACCGTCGCCGTGATGAACACCCGGGGCATCACCGTGAAGCGGGTGGACGACGACACGGTGGCCGCGACCGTCCAGGCCGGCCACCCGCTCACCGACCTCGTCCAGTGGGCCGCAGCCGAACACCTCGCCGGAATCGAGTGCCTGGCCGGCATACCCGGCACTGTCGGCGCCGCCCCCGTCCAGAACGCCGGAGCCTACGGCCAGCAGGTCTCCGACACCCTCGACCACCTCACCGCCTGGGACTGGGACATGGGCCGACTGCGGACCCTGCCCGCCCAGGCATGCCGCCTCCGCCACCGCGACAGCCGCTTCAAGAACGACCCCGGCCGCTGGACCATCCTCACCGCGACATTCCACCTCACCCGCTCACCGGCTGCCCCGATCACCTACCAGCCGCTCGCCGACGAACTCGGCGTCCACGTCGGCGCCCGACCGCCCGTGGCCGAGGTGGCCACCGCCGTCCTCACCAACCGTCACCGCCGCGGACTCCTCCTCGACCCCCACGGACCCGACGCCCGCCAGGCCGGATCGGTCTTCCTCAATCCGCTCGTCACCGCCGCCCAGGCCGCCCACTGGTCCGCCGCCGGCTGTCCGGTCCACGCCGACAGCGACGGCCAGCTGCGGGCCAGCGCCGGTTGGCTGCTCGAGCACGCTGGCTACCACCCCGGCAGCCAGGTCGCCAGCGGCATCCGCTGCTCGGACCAGCGGACCCTCACCCTCACCGCTCACGACGAGGCGACTGCGACGGGCTTCGCCCGGGCCCTCGGCGAGCTCTCGGCGCGGGTGGAGATCACGACCAGCATCAGGCTCCGCCCCGAGCCGGTGATGGTCGGCATCTGGCCGTAGAGCCCAGAACGGCCCGGTAACGTCTGGAGTGGCGGTTCCGGGCCCGACCCGAACGCGACACGAACCAAGGGAAGTTCAGGTGAGCCAGGTGCGGCCCAGCGAACAGATGCGTGACCTCGGAGTCGTCCAGCAAGGTGCCCCCGTCCTCGCCGAGCCCGCTCGCCCGTTCGACCTGCCCGCCGGGCGCGACGCCGCCGAGCAGGTCATCGAGAAGCTGTTCATCGCGATGGAGCGCATTGGCCAGGTTCACCCCTTCGCCAAAGGCATGGGCATCGCGGCACCCCAAATCGGCATCGGCCGGGCCGCCGCCGTCGTCCAGCCGGCGGAGCCGGGCGCCCCAGCGATCGTTCTGCTTAACCCCCGCATCACCAACCGGTCCGACGAGGCAGACGAGCAGTTCGAAGGCTGCCTCTCCTTCTTCGACGTCCGTGGCAAGGTCCCCCGACCGCTACGGATCACCGTGGAAAGCACCACCCTGGACGGCCAGCTGGCAACCACCACCTACGAGCGCGGACTCGCCCGCCTGATCCACCACGAGATCGACCACCTCGACGGCCTCCTCTACACCGCGCATGCAGACCGGCTCGCACCTATCCCGGTTGAGCGGTACCGACAGACAGGGCAAGCATGGGCCTACGAACAGTAGGCAGGCGAGGGTCTCTCTGTGTCTTAAAGCAGGCGACCATCACCGTGACACACCACGAGCCCATGCCAGCAGAAAGCTCTTACCCCAAGGGGTACGTGAAGCCATTGCATGCCTGGAGACACCGATAGCACGCGAGTGGCTGTCCTTCTTGGGCTGCCCCCAGCGCCCGCTGTAGCTTCTCGGGCGAGATATCCATACGAGTGATCCGAGCGAGAGGATCGCGTGGGTTTGGAACAAAAGACATCTCGTGGACTGACATCTCCCCGACCACCGCGTGCGGACGCACTCGTGCCTTTTCACCAACCGCGTGCCTGCATGCAAGCCCCCCACAGGCCGTACAGGACCCGTCCGGGTCGCGTGAGACCGTCACGTCGTACAAGGTATCGGTCATGTGGGGGCACTCATCGATGTCTTCTCCGCACAGGGAGCAAAGGCGCAATGCGGTGAAGCCAATGGAGATCCCCCAACGGTGGTGCATAAGCGAGATTGGACACACATCCCAATACGTGCCGTCCTCGAACACAATCTCGCAACCGAACAGACCTCCGACAAAGGCTGCGACCTCGTGTGCGTGACGATGTGCTGCGTCATGCCCTGCTGTGTTCTCTAGGAAGTTGAAGGCATCCACTGCGCGTGCAAGAGCCCGGCCGGGCAAGCCGTTCGGCATCCTCCCAGTATGCATAGGTTGTTGTGGTGGTGAGCTCCTCAACACTCGGCACCGTGAGGTGGTGGTTCGCAAACCGACTTAGATCGAGTACTGGCAGTCGCGCCTGCCGGGCGTACACCACGCCAACGTCGGACCCAACCGAGCGCCGCCGAGTTGCATGGCGCAATCGACTGGAAACCGTCTCCCAAATGCCACGCAAGTAATATTGCTGGTTCCCCATCCCATGGAGACCACGTCGGACCAGATCTACAGTCGTCTGCCTCCAGACGGGGATATCAGATAGGTCAGCACTCGCATATTCGGCGAGCAGCCTATAGGAGCCAGCGTAGGCCTGCGCCGATTCCACGAGAGCCGCGAACCCGTCCCGCCAAAGCATCTGCTGCCGCTCTGGCCCAGCTGGCGGCGGCAGAGGCACTCCAGCACGAATTGCTCGCCCTTTAATTTGCATCGACTCACTCCGCCTCCGCTCCGGGAAGAGGCTGGGGAGCTGCACTCCCTTCTGGGTACTGAATCGGCGAGACTGGTCGGAGCAGCGCTTCACCAGCGAGACGCTCAATCTGGTCCGCATGGGCAGTTATCTCGACACCACGCAGAATGACGCCCGGCTGACCGATTTCGAGTTCAGCGATCTTTACTGTCACGAGTGCAGCCTCAACATCGACCGCAGGATCGCTTCGCCGCAGGGCCGCCCGAATCCTCGCTCGGGCCGTCGTTGCGATGTTCTTGGCTACAGCTTTCGCCACTTCAGTGGAGAGGTTGGTTAGGACAGCGACCCCGATCGTGGCGAGGATGGCATCCGCGCTGTACTCGCTCAGATAGCCGCGGGCGTCCTTCGGGACCGCGAAGTCGATGGCAACCCCGTCCCGCTTCAGGGTCTTGACTAGTCCGGCAATGTCCTCGTGGTAGGCGGCTACACCGTCGACAGTCTTGTCGGGCAACAGATACAGGCACCCTGCATGAACGGGCACCTGCAGATGCTCAGCCACCAACTGCGCCCCGGCCGACCATTCCCCCACCCACTCCGGCGACGATCCTTGACCCACCATGCAGACGCTCCCCTCAGCCAGCACGACGGCAGGGGGCCGTCGAGCACTCACCCATGCCCCACCAAGGCTATCTGCCTCGTCAGACACGGCACCGCCCTTCGCGGTAGCCAGTGCCCTGGTCTCAGTTTTGGTCTCATTCACCCCCGTCCAGCCAGGTTCAACCCCTGCCTAGTGGTCCGCTCCGCCGCAGGTCAGAACGAATGCGGACCCCGGCGGACCCCCTTCGAGAGAATTGGAAAGCGTGTTGGGGGCAACCCCTCACGAGTTCGAATCTCGTATCCTCCGCCTTTGCCTAGTAAGGCAGTTGAAGGCCCGGACCACTCAACGGTCCGGGCCTTCGTCATGCCGTGGCCTCAGTTTTGGTCTCAGTCGGTCCGACCGGTTCTCACCGCGGGAAACATCGACGGCTTCACGGAGTCGGTGCGACGGCGAGCAGGCTGGTGGCGCGGTCCGCAGTGAGGACGCCGAGGATGTAGCCGTCCTCGTCGACGACGGGCCAGACCGCCAGGTGCTTGATCCGCATCGCGAGCGAGGCCAGGGCCAGGCCCATGGTCGGCCAGGCGAACGGGCCGCGCTGGTGCGAAGTGGCGCTGATCGTGGTCCGCTCGGTGTACCAGGAGCGGGCCAGGAACGGGTGGAGCCCGGTCCGGGTGACCAGCCCCTCGCACCGGCCGTCGTGGTCGCGGACGAGCAGGTACTCGATGTCGGCGCGGCGGAAGATGGCGTTGGCCTGGTCGACGGTGTTGTCGTCGGCTATCTGGTAGTCGCAGGGGTCCATGGCGTCGGCGACCGTGAGGCCGTAGCCGGGGCGTGGCGACTGCGGGGAGTGAGTGGTCACGGTGTTCACCGTTCCCGTCTCCGGCTGCCCGCCGGGGACTGCCGGACTGTCCTTCACCCAGAACGAAGCCGGAACAGGTACCGGAATGCGGGATGCCCTGGATCTCGTCGAGCCTACTCCCGTGGCGGGCCGCCCGCGCAAGACCGCTGCGGAGTACCGTGGGAGACAACCAAGGACATTTCGCACACCGGCATCAGCGCCGACGTCGCCCTGGGTCGTGATGGGTCCCTCGTGGACCGGACGGGCGGCTTCGCATGATGCCGATTCCTTTCCCCACCTCTTCCTCTCCCGGGCCGTGGTCGGCGCCCGGCACCCCGCTGCTGCCCCGCCTGGAACTGGAACCGACGATGTCGCGGGACGGCGTCTTCGACGGCGCCTGGTGGCCCCGCTCGAACCACGTCCTCGCCGAACTGCCGGACCTGATCACCGCGCTCGGCGCCCACTTCGGACGCATCGTCCGGGTCGGCCTCGACACCACGGCCTGGGACGGCGTGCCCCGGTCCGTCGCGGCGAACGGCTCGACGGTCAGGATCAACTGGTTCGCCGGCAGCGACGCGACGATCAGCGTCACCCGGGGCCTCCAGGACCACTTCCTGCTCCTGGTGGTACCGCCCGGCACCGATCCGGCGACGGCCGCCTCGGCGATGGCCGGCGCCTCCGCGACCGGAAACCACACCCCGGCGACAGAACTCCTGCTCGGCTGAGCGGTCCGACGCCGCCGCGTGCCGGACCACTCCGACCGAGGTCATCTCCGCCGAGCCACCCGGCGCTTCCGCTGTGAGCGTCGGCGGATCTTTGGGTTCTCAGAGGTCACCGCGCTCCTGCGTCAGAACACTGCCGCACTGCCGCACCGGTTGCAGTTTTGGTTGCGTTCACCCCCGTCCAGCTACGTCCGGAGCCAGAAGGCAAGGCGACTTAGCTGCAGGTCAGGACGCCTGCGACCTTCCCCGGACAACCGGACGAACATTTGGAAAGCGTGTTGGGGGCAACCCCTCACGAGTTCGAATCTCGCATCCTCCGCCCTTGCCCAGTAGGGCAGTTGAAGGCCCCGAATGGGTTTCCGGTCGGGGCCTTCTGCGTGTCGGTTGCCGTTTTGGTTGCAGTTGCCCCAGCCAAGGCGACTCCAGGACTGCAGATTGCCCGGCGGTGCATCAGCTCAGCCGAGTTGCCGGAAGCTCCAGCGCCTCGACATCAGGCGGGTGCGCGAGCCGGCTTCGTGCTCCGTCCTCATGCCAGGAGCCGGCGGCCCACCGCGCCGATCAGGGCGAGCATGGCGGCGGCGAATCCCAGTAGCGCGACCTGGCTGGAGACGTAGAGCGTGGCGACGCCGATGCCGAGGACCGGGACGGCGACTCCGAGATAGCCGGCGAGGAAGAGGCCCGCGAGGGTCTCGCCGCGCGTGGCGGGGGTGGCGAGTTCAGCGACGGTGGTGATCGACCCCTTGAGGAGGATGCCGGCTCCGGCGCCGGCCGCCGCGCCGCCGATGAGGAAGAGGGGCAGGCTCGGAACCCACAGGGCCACGCTGGTCGGGACCAGGCCCGCCGCGCTCAGGACCATGCCGACCAGGAGCTGGCGCCTGACCCGGGCCCGGCCGAACAGCATCTGAGCCACGGCCGCCGTACCGAAGGCCATCAGCGCGACCAGACCGGCCAGGGCCCGGGAGGGGTGGTGCATCGTGCCCGCGACGAATCCCGGGGCCAGCGAGCTGAACAGGGCGAGGATCGCGAAGCTGGCGAAGGAGGCCGTCGCTGCGGCGAAGAACCGGGGTCGGGCTTCCCGGGGGACCGAGACACGCTGCGGGCGGTAGGGCATGCGCGCTGAGACCGGTTCGACGGTTTCCGGCGCGAGCGCGACCCCGAGCGTGCCGGCGAGCAGCAGGCCGATGAAGACGAGGTAGGGCGTGCGCAGCGGCGAGCCGGCGAACTGTGCGAGGAGGCCGGAGATCAGCGGCCCGAGTCCCAGGCCGCCGAGGTTCGCTGCGGTGGAGGTCAGATCGGCGCGGGCCCGGTGGGCGCCGGGTCGGGCCTTGGCGTGGAGTTCGCCCAGGTGGGCGGTGGCGGTGGCGGTGATCATGCCGATGCCCAGGCCGGTGACCAGTCGTGCCGCGATCAGGCCGCTCAGTGTCGGCGCGTACAGGAACAGCAGGGCTGCGACGACTTCGAGGAGCAGCGCCGGCATCAGGATTCTGCGGCGGCCGAGCCGGTCGGACAGGTGGCCCGCGAGGAACAGGCTGATGATGACGCCGGCGGCGTAGGCCGCGAAGACGATCGAGACCGTGAACGCCGAGAAGTGGTCGCGCCGCTGGTAGAGGGCGTAGAGCGGGGTCGGGACCGCCGAGAAGGCCATCGCGACGAGGAAGGCGGCTGCGATCAGCCAGAAGCCCGGACCGTGCGGGAGGCGTGCGGAACGGTTGTGCGGACGCTGCTGTGGCCGGTGAAGGGTCTGGATCGGCATGGCACTGAGTGTCGCGATCACCAGGCGATCACTTCCAACGATTGCTCGTGCTCGTGGCCATCACCTCTCGCGATAATGCCAGCCATGGAACTGCGCCACCTGGAGTACTTCGTCGCCGTCGCCGAGGAACTCAACTTCACCCGTGCCTCCCGGCGACTGCACGTCGTCCAGTCCGCCGTCTCGGCGTCGATCAAGGTCCTGGAACGCGAACTCGGCGCCCAACTGCTGGATCGCAGTTCCCAGCGGGTCACCCTCACCGACGCCGGAGCCGCCCTGCTGCCGCAGGCCCGTGCGACGCTCGACGCGGCGCAGGCGGCGCGGGACGCCGTGGACGAGGTGCGCGGCGGGCTCCGGGGCAGCCTCACCATCGGGACGCTGATCTCCGTGGCGGTCGTCGACGTCCCCTCGCTGCTGGGCCGCTTCCACGCCGAGCACCCCGAGGTGGCGGTGCGCCTGCGTCTGTCGCCGGCCGGATCGGTCGGGCTGGCCAAGGCTCTCCAGGCCGGCGACCTGGACGTCGCCTTCCTCCTGCTCCCCGGCAGCCCGCCGCCGGGCATCGCCGCCCGCGACCTGCTCACGGTCCGCCTGGTGGCGGTCGTCCGCGCCGACCATCCGCTCGCCGAGGCGGACGAGGTCACCCTGGCCGAGCTGGCGGCCGAACCGTTCATCGACTTCCCGGTCGGGTACGGCAACCGCACCGTGGCCGACCGGGCGTTCGCGGGCGCCGGTCTCGAACGCCAGGTCGCCCTGGAGGTCACCGAGATCACGACCGGCGCGCAGTACGTGCGGCACGGTTTCGGCGTGGCGCTCCTGCCCGACTTCGTCGCACCGACCGACCCCGACCTCAGAACGCTGAACGTGTCGGACCACCCCCTGACCTGGACACTGTCGGTCGCGACGGCCACGACGCGGCGCCCCAGCGCCGCCGTCCGTGCGCTGCTGGGAATGGTCGACCGGTTCGTGACGATGCCCGGCCACTCCCGCGGAAACGGGTGAGCAACGGTCGCTGATGCCGTGCCAGTCGGCGTTCGCCCCGTTCGGCGATGCGCCATGACGCCCGAGCAGGAAATAACTCAGCGCTCGGGCGTCGGCGGTGTGGCAGGCTGGGCCGATGCCGATAACCCTCCGCCCCCTGGACGTCCGACGCTTCCCCGCCTGGCTCGAACGCAGTCGAGCCGAGTACGCCAAGGATCTCGTTGCCCTGGGGCAGACGTCCGAGGACGCCCACCGGCAAGCGGACGCGAGCATGGCCGACTTCTTTCCGTCCGGGATGCCGACCCCGGGGCACGTGGTCTTCGACGTGGTCGACGATGCCGGGGTAGCTGTCGGCTACCTCTGGATCGGACCGGACATGAGCGACGACGCCGGCGCATGGTGGGTCTGGGACATCGTGATCGACGCCGACAAGCGTGGCCGGGGCCTGGGACGAACGGCCATGCTCCTCGGAGAGGAATACGCCCGGACGCAGGGCGCTCATACGCTGGGTCTCAGCGTCTTCGGGTTCAACACAGGCGCGCGTGGCCTTTACGAGTCGCTCGGCTACGAGACGACCTCGGTGAAGATGCGCAAGAAACTCGGCTGAACCAAGGCGACGTCTGCCCCGTTTACCACCGCGTGCCTCGTTCACGTGCAACCCCGGTCAAGCCACGCAAGGATTCTGGGCTGCGAGGGGCTCGACCACGAACCGGCACAACGGCCCGGTCCTCCGGCCGAGAACTCGCCGCCGGCGGGTTCTCGGACGATGTCGCCATCGCGACCGAACTCGATGCCAGCACCGTCGTCCCCGTCCTGACCGACAGAGCGTTCACCGCCGCCGAGTGATCCCTCACCGCCGCGGGCCGGACCGGCACCGAAGCCAGCCGCCGAAGGAGCCGGGTCCGCCCCCGCCGAGCCTGTCAGGGACACCGGCCGGAGATGGCCCGATGACCAAAACCTATCGGCAGCACCTTCACGCCCGAAGTCACCACCCACTTGGACCCAGCCGCTTCGCGAAGCCACCCGATCGGGGTGGCTCCCAAAGCCCTGGCGATCCCCCCGCGTGGTCTCAGTTCTGGTCTCATTCACCCCCGTCCGGCCGGGTTCACCCACCGTCCAGCGGTTCGCTTCGCCGCAGGTCAGGACGGGTGTGAACCCCGGCGGACGGTGTTCGGGAGAATTGGAAAGCGTGTTGGGGGCAACCCCTCACGAGTTCGAATCTCGTATCCTCCGCCTTTGCCCGCCAGGGCAGACGAAGGCCCGGACCGCTCAGCGGTCCGGGCCTTCGTCTTTCACCGCGCTCAGACAGCGCCGGACCACTACAGCTCGGATGGACTCCCCAGGGAGCGCTCAGCGTTGTCTATGAGCTCCTTGTACGTGAGCACCTCGACCCGGTTCACGTGCGTGTTGAACGTTCGTAGCGCCTCGTTGATCTCCTGCTCCGGGACCTCCGGTTGGGCAGCCGGATGGCCGATCAGAACGATTGCACTTGCCCGACGTGTCTCGATGCCGAACTCCTCGTAGATCCGCTCACGGTTCTCATCCAGCCCGACGAGGTAGTTGACCGCTTGGCCCACGGCGTCGTGCACCTGAGCAGCAGGAGCCCAGGCTCCGCGGTATCGCTTAACCAAGGGACCCTTCATGCTCATGGCCCGTTTCAACTCGACGACGTGGAGGCTTCCGTCGCCGCGGATCAAAGGAATGTCGACCTCGTCACCGGACACCAACCTGCGCTGAGCCGCCTCTCCAACGAAACGTCCACCGAAGATCCAGTGCTGCCCTTCCAGGGCTCGTTGAAGGTCCAACTCTGCTGCTGCCCTGTCCTCTGCCACTTTGCGCAGGCCGGCCAGGCGGGCCGAACGCTGCTGAAGCTGGGCCGCCCGCAAGATCATCTGCCCTTCTTGATCGGCCGCGAGGAGGGCCAATGCCTCAGGTGATGCGGCTAGCCGCTGGGCGGCTTCCTCCGGGGCCTCGAAGTCGATCCGTTCCTGGAGCACACGCTCCAGCCACATCATCTTTTCCGCCCGGCCGCGGAAGAGCGAGTACCGCCCCGGCCGGCCTTCCGGCGCTACGAGATAGCGCGCGTCGTGGCTGAGTGAGTTGATGTAGGCGAGCAGTTCCTCCACACCTGCGTCAGGGTGCTGGTCCAGGAACTCGCGACCTGCTTCGACAACGTACTTGAAGTTGATCTCAAGCGTGCCGGCGACGTACCTCCGCAGTCGCTGGTTGCGTATACCGTCCTGAAACAGCCGATATCTCTCCTCGAACTCCGGCTGCAGGATCCGCTCCTCGGCATAGTCAATGGAGTCCTGCAGCAGCCGCACGACCTCCCACTCGCCCACGTCAGCCGCCCGCTCGCGTGCCTCCGCCAAGAATTCGACGAGCGCCTTGCCGCCCCTGCGGTGGCCTCCCCGTCCACTCCTCATGTGCTGGAGCGCGGAGGTGACCGCCCGCTTCACCTCGTCGTCCACTGCCTGCTCGTGAACACACCCGAGCTGCAAGTCCAATGAGAAATCTGATCTAACGCCCATGCAGCTGGATTGTGGCTGACAGGTCTGACAGCCCTTCTCGCAACCTAGCCAGCGAAGCACCAGCACGTCCGCAGGCGGAGTTCAGGACGAGCGGCTGCCACCACCGGCCTTCACAGTGTTCGGCGCCCTACAGATTGCGATAGACGTCGCGGCGGTTTCCGACGGTCATGACCCAAACGATCAGCTGACCGTCCTCGGCGGTGTACACAACGCGATAGTCCCCGACCCTGAGACGCCACCTCGAGCTTTGCCCTTGGAGAGCCTTGATATCGAAGGCGGTGGCGTCACCCTGGTCCAGGGCCTTCTGCAGCTCGGTAAGACGATGGAGGATCCGCAGGGCGTCGGGCCGGGGAATCTTGAGCATGTCCCGCTGGGCATGCGGCGTGAACCGCGTGACGTAGCCCATGGATCAGGCGTGGTGGTCGCGGAGCATGGCGGCCATTTCCTCAAGCGATACAGATCCCTCGGAGCCTTCGGCCTCCGCCTCGTCGGCCAACCGGTTGAGCCATGCGTCTTCGGCCTGTTCCGCCAGCCTGCGCAGATGCTGGTACTCGCGGATGTCGATCACTACGGCTTCGTGCTTGCCGCGGCGCGTGATGATCGTCGGGGTCTCGTCCCGACGCGCGCGATCGAGGACGTCGGCAAGGTGACTACGGACCTCGGCCATGGATTCGATCACCGGCTCACTCATGCAACAAATGTAGCAGATGTACATCCATGACATCTTTCGGCTGCAGCACTCCTCAGGCGGAGCACGCATGACGCCAAGCCCGGTTGGTTGCAGTTTTGGTTGCATTCACCTCCGTCCAGCACCGTTCGAAGCCCGCCCTTCGGACCGCCTCGCCGCAGCTCAGGACATCGGCGGGCACCCCTGAACAGGAGGACGAACATTTGGAAAGCGTGTTGGGGGCAACCCCTCACGAGTTCGAATCTCGTATCCTCCGCCTTTGAGCGAAGGCCCGGACCGCTGCGAAGCGGTCCGGGCCTTCGTCGTCCCGTGGTCGCGGTCTTTGCCGTCAGCTGGACCGGCTCCACGTCGCCATCTGTTCCCGGAAGGTCGGGCAGCTGACGATGTCCGTCTTGCTGCACTGGAGGGCATGGGTCAGGAGCTGGTGGGCGTGGTCGAGATCGACCATGCGCTGCTCGATCTCGGCGACCTTGGCGCGGATCATCGCCTGCCTGCGCGGCTGGTCCTGCTGGAACTCCCTGACCTCGGCCAGGCTCAGCCCGGCTTGCTGGAACTTGCGCAACAGCACGATCCGCTCCGCGGCCTGCGGCGGATAGCGCCGCTGCCCGCTCTGCCGTTCGGGCGGAGGCAGCAGGCCGTGGCGTTCCCAGAACCGGATGGCCGACGCGGGAACGTTGGTGATCTCGGCAAGCTGACCGATCGTCATGCGCACGCTTCGCCCCTCCCCTTTCTCTCGTCATCTCGTCGCACCGGCCCGACGCTTGACTTGAACCTTAGTTCAAGTCGCAGAGTGGCCGGCACGTGCAGCGGCGGCGAACCAGCCGCCGCCGACAGAGAATTGGGAGATGAAGAGATGACAGACGCACCTGAAGTGACGAGCCGGGCCCACCAGCTCGTCGAGGCTGCCCGGCAGCTCTTCGTGGCGGGGGTGATGTCGCACTCCGGACACGCCAACCTGAGCGTCAGGCTCGACGCCGACCGCTTCCTGCTGACCCCGGGGTTCGTCCGCGACCTGGAACCCCACCAGCTGGCGACCGTCGGTCTCGACGGGCAGGTCCTGGAAGGAGAACTGCGCTCCGTCAGCGTCGAGATCATCGCCATGCACAGCGTCGTCTACCGCGCCCGCCCGCACGTGGGCGCGGTCATCCACACCCACTCACCCGCCGCGACGGCCTTCGCGGTGGCCCACCGGCCGCTGCCGTGCCGCACCGAACCGATGCTCCGCTTCGGACAGCCCGAGGACGTACCGGTGGTGCCCTGGGGGCCGCGCGGGTCGGACGTGTCGGTCCGGGGCATCGCCGACGTCCTGGAACGACGCCCGACGACGGCCGCGGTCCTCCTGGCCAACCACGGGCTGCTGGTGTTCGGCCCGGACGCGGCGGCTGCCGGCCACCTCGTGGTGGCGATCGAGGAAAGCGCCGAGGCCGAGATCGCCGCCGCGGCGATCGGCGGGGCCGTGGACTTCCCCGAGGGCGCTCTGGAGGCCGTCCGGGCCTCGATCGCACGGGTCTCGTCATGACCGACCACACCTTCGCCGAGCGTTCCGAAGCCCTGCGGGACCGCTACCGCACGACGCTCGGAGCCGTCCCGGGCGCGGTGGAGGACCGTCTGCGGGTGGCCCAGGCCTTCGGCCGGCTCCCCACGGAGGAGGCGTTCGCGACCCTGCGCCACATCGTGCTGGCCGACAGCCCACTCGGTGGTCGAGTGCAACAGTTGGTCCACTTCGGGCAGCTGCTGGCTCTCGATCGGGCGGAACCTGCCCGGATCCACGCCCGGGGAGCACTCCACGCGGGCGCCGGCATCGCCGACCTCATCGGAGTCGCCGAGACCGCGCTCATCACCTCGGGCACGCCGGCCTACGCGCTCGGCATCGAGATCATCGTCGAACTCCTGCAGGACGACGACGGCAAGGCCGACTGACCACCGAACACGGGTGACGCAGGGCGCGCGAAGTCGCTGTCCTCTGCCCGGGGCTGGTCGAGCGACGGGCCCCACGACTCCTCCCGGCCGAAGGCGGGGGCGGATGGCGCAGCTCGCCCGGAGTCTGCTGATGGCCCCGGGAGAGCCCGGTCTTCGAGGCCACCAGCGCCCCGGGCACCTGTTTCGGCGCATGGCCCGGCCCGGCTCTGGTCTCAGTTCTGGTCTCGTTCACCCCCGTCCGGCTGGGTTCGGCCGCTGCCCAACGGTTCACTTCCCCGCAGGTCAGAACGCGTACGGACGCCGGCGGACAGAGTTCGGGAGAATTGGAAAGCGTGTTGGGGGCAACCCCTCACGAGTTCGAATCTCGTATCCTCCGCCTTCGCCCGCCAGGGCAAACGATGGCCCGGACCGCTCAGCGGTCCGGGCCATCGTCGTGTGGTGGCCGGTTGGCCGGGGGTCAGCCGCTGCGGAGGGCCTTGAGGGGGTCGGTGCGGGCGGCGCGGAGGGCTGGGTAGAGGCCGGCCAGGAGGCCGACGACGGTGCCGATCAGGGGGGCGGGGAGGGTCGCCAGGGGTTGGAGGACGGCTGTCCAGGAGCGGGCCGCGGCGACCGCGAGGACGACGAGGACGCCCAGGCTGGTGCCGATCAGGCCGCCGAGGGTGCCGAGGGCGGTGGACTCGGTGAGGAACTGGGCCGCGATGTGGTGGGTGCGTGCGCCGAGGGAGCGGCGCAGGCCGATCTCCTGGGTGCGTTCCAGGACGGCGACCAGGGTGGTGTTGGCGATCCCGACCGCACCGACCACCAGGCAGATCGCGGCGAGCGCCAGGAACAGGCCGGTGAGGTCCGAGGTGATGTGGTCCTGCAGGCTGTGCGGGTCCGGCGGCGGGGTCACCGTGAGCCGGGATGCCGCGTCGGGGCGCAGCGCCACCGCCAGTTGCCGGGCGACCACCGGAGCCGCCCCGACCCTGGTCGCTGCGACCAGGTGGGCGCCCAGGTCCTCGCCCTTGCCGGGGTTGCCGAAGCGGTCCAGCGCCGTGGTACCGGGGATGATCGCCCCGAGCAGGGTGTCGGGGAGCCGCTGGACGTCCGAGTAGACGCCGATCACGGTGTACGGCAGGCCGTCGATGAAGATCGCCGGCTGGGCGTCGAGACGGTTGACGCCGAGCCGGCTCGCCGCCGTCCGGCTGAGCAGCACCACGGGCAGCCGGGCCTGTTGGGCGTACGAGTCCAGGGTGACCCCGGCGGCGAGGGTCGGCTGCATCGCCGCGACGGCGCCGGGCGTGGCCGCGAAGAGGGAGAGCCCCTGTCCGGTGGAGCCGTCGGCGGTGGGCGAGGTGGAGATCCGGTGCTCACCGCCCGGGACGCGCCACCAGACGCCGGCCGCGGTGACGCCGTTGATCTGCCGGGCCCGGGCGTCCGCGTCCTCGGGGAAGCTCATCGGTGGGTTGGTGCCGGGGGGCGCGCCGTCGTCCGTCGGGTTGTCGGCGACGGTCACCGTGGTCGCCTTGGTGAGATCGAACTGCCGGCCGATCTGTCCCGAGGCGGTCGCGGTCAGGCCGAGGACGGCGACGAAGGCGCCGATGCCGAGCACCGTGCCGAGCATGGTCAGCACCGAGCGGCCGGGCCGCTGCAGCACCCCGGCCAGGGCCTCCTCGACCAGGTCGCGCAGGCTCAGCCGGGAGGGGGGATCGCCGATCGCGCTGCGGCCGGCGGACTTACCGGCCATCAGGCGTTCACCGGCTCACTGAGGCGGCCGTCGCCGATCCGTACGGTCCGCTGGGCCCTGGCGGCCACGGCCGGGTCGTGGGTGATCACGACCAGGGTGTAGCCCTGGTCGTGCAGCCGCTGGAAGTGGTCCATCACGGTCTTGGCGTTGGCCGAGTCCAGGTTGCCGGTCGGTTCGTCGCAGAGCAGCAGGCTGGGCCGGTTCACCAGTGCCCGGGCGATCGCCACCCGTTGCCGCTCGCCGCCGGAGAGGACGGTCGGCAGGGAGTCGATCCGGTGGGCGAGGCCGACCTGGCGCAGGGCGGCCCTGGCAGCCGCCCGGCGCCCGGCGCGCGGGGTGCGGTTGTAGACCTGGGCGAGCAGCACGTTCTCCTCGGCCGTTCGGTTCGGCAGCAGGTGGAAGGACTGGAAGACGAAACCGATCCGCCGCCCGCGCAGGGTGGAGCGGTCGCGGTCGGAGAGGCGCCCGGTGTCGATGCCGTCCAGGGCGTAGCTGCCGGTGGTCGGGGTGTCGAGCAGGCCGAGCAGGTGCAGCAGGGTGGACTTCCCGGATCCGGACGGGCCGGTGATCGCCACGTACTCGTTCCGGCCGATCGTCAGGTCGCAGGGGTGCAGTGCGACGACGGGTGGGGTGCCGGGAAAACTCCGGCCGACCCCGGCGAGTTGGATGACCGCCGTCACTGACCGACCACCACTTGGTCGCCCTCCGTGAGTCGGGCGCCGCCGGTGGGTGTCACGCCGACGTAGCCGTTGGCGTTCACCCCGGTCGTCACGGGGACGGTGGTGCGCTGCCCCGCCTGGTCGACCCTGGTGACGGCGGTCTGCCCGGCAGAGTCGGTGAACACGGCCGCGACCGGGACGCTCAGCACCGGGTCCGGCGCGCTGCTCTTCAGCACGGTGATCCGTACGTTCTGGCCGCTGAAGGCAGCGGGCAACGGGTCGGTCGGGGTGATCTGCAGGGGCACGTAGGCGGCGACCGGCTGGCCGCCGGGCGCGTTCGGCGCGCCCGCGCCGGTTCCCGCGCCCCCGCCTGCCCCGGCACCGGTCCCAACCCCCGTCGTGGAACCCCCTCCGGCCCCGCCGCCTATCGCGATCACCCGGCCGGCCGGTGGAGTCGTGCTCTGCGCGCCGAGTTCGGCCACGGTGCCCTTGACCGTCGTCCCGCTCGCCTCGGAGAAGACCTCGACCGCCATCCCCGGCTTGATCCCGGCCGCCTGGGCCGGGGTGAGCTGCCCGGTGACGGCGAGGCCGCCGCTGGTGAGCGAGAGCAGCGGGCCGGAGAGCGGCGCGCCGACCGATGAGTTGACGGCCGTGACGGTGGCCGGCAGCGAGGGCAGGAAGACCACCTCACCGGCCGGGACCATCGGGCCGTTGACGGCCTCCGCCTTGGCGAGGGCGTCCTCGTCGGCGGACAGCTTCTTCCGGGCGTTGACGAGCTGCTGGTCCAGGCCGAGCCCGGCGGGGGCGCCCTGGGCCTGCCCTCCGGAGGTCGCACCTCCGGAGGTCGCACCTCCCGAGCTCACACCCCCCGAGCTCGCACCGCCCGCTGCGGTGCCCGCCGGCGTCGGTGCGCCGGTCGGCGTCGACACCGCGGCCGCCCGCTGCGCCTTGAGATCGGTGATGGCCTGCCGGTCGGCCTCCACGATCTTCCGCGCGGTGTCGACGGCCTGCTGGGTGGTCGCACCGGTGGTCGGCGCGGGGTAGCCGAGGTGGCGGTAGTAGCCGGTGACGGCCTCGGCCGTGCCGGGACCGTACGTCCCCTGCGCGTCGTCGCCGCGCCCGTAGCCGAGTTGCTCCAGTGCGGCCTGGAGCTCCGCGACGTCCGGCCCGCTGGAGCCCGGCTTGAGATCCCGGTACGCGGGCACCGGGCCCTCCAACACGAACAGCGGCTGGCCGGAGACCTCGGCGAGCTGCCTGCCGTTGGCGACCTGGTCGCCGGACTTGACCGGGAGCGCCGAGACGTAGAGCTGGGTGATGTCCGCCGAAGCCGCCGTCGGCGTGACGTTGTACTGCGTCGGCGGGTACACCTGGCCCCGAACGACCGTGGTCTGGGTGAGCGGTTGTTTGGTCACCCGAGCGGTCATCAGCGTGCTGGGCGGCGGCGCAGTGTCCGCGGCCCGCTCGGCGGGCGACTTGATCAGCGAGGCGGCGCCCAGCCCCCCGCCGGCCACCACTGCGGCGACCACCGCGACCACCAGGAGCGCCCGGCGGCGGCGCGCCATCCGTGGCCGCCCCGGTTCGACCGGGTCCTCCCCCTGGCCGCCGGACGGCTCGTCCGTCTGCACCGACATGGCGTCGGCCCCTCTCCGCTTCCCGCGCCTGCGCTCCGGGACCCGCCCGTTCAGCACGTCCCGCCCGTCTTGCTGTCCGTCACCATCCACTGACCATCTTTCAATGCCAATGTGTAGCTAGCCAGTTGATTGGGGCGATCGATTATCTGCCCGGTCCGTTGTGCGCCGGTGGCAAGGTCGTACTGGACCCAGTTCCGCACGTCGACGCAGTCCACCAGGGTCGCGACGCCGTCCTCGACGGAGATGCCGCGCACCGCGTGCCCGACGGTGCCCCTGGCCACCGCGCCCTGGCCGTGCAGGTGCTCCACGTTCTGCCGAACGACGTTCAGCTGGTTGCTCGCCGCGGCGCCGGCCAGCGCCGGGGCGTCGGCGTCGCCGGAGGCGTTGGCCTGCAACAGCGCGTCCCAGTAGGCGAGATAGCGCTGCCGGACCTGGTCCTGCTGCGGGGTCCAGGACGTGTCGGCACGGGAGTGGTCGGGGCCGCCGACCAGGAAGCCGACCCCGCACGCCCCGGCGACCAGCAGGCCGAGCGGCAGCAGCACCCGCTTGCGTGAGAGCGCCATCAGCCCGCCCCGAGTACCTTCTTGGCCGTGGCGACCCGCTGGTTCGCCCGGTCCTTGACCGCCTGCAGGGCCGGCTCGTTCTGCTGGATGAGCTCGGTCTGGTACCCCGCCTCGACCGCGTACCAGGTGCCCAGCAGCTGGGCCTGGGTCTTGCACGCCATGTCGGCCGCCGCGGTGTCCTTCTCCTGCTGCGAGGCCGGGTCCGCCCAGGCGGCCGAACTGGCCTGTGTCGGCGTGGAGTAGTGGTATCCCTGCCCGGTCATGCAGCCCGCCCACTTGGTGATCGCGGCCTTGACCCGGCTGTCCCCGGTGGCGTGCTCGTACGCCTTGGACCTCAGCCCGCCGACGACGTCGTCCTTGGCGGGGGCGGCGGGCGTCGCACCGGGCTGCTGGTCGAACGCGGCCATGCAGCCCCGGTCGGGCGCCTGATCAGCGGCTCCGGGCGTGCCCCCGGAGCCCTCCAGGGCCTTGCGGTACTCGGGGCTGTCGTTGCGCTGCTGCTGGACGGCGCCCTGCCCGGCGGGCGGGGGCGGGCGGTGGTAGCCGGTCTGCCGGGCCGCCGCGGCCGAGAGGATGCCGAGGAAGTCGGGGTCGAGCGGGGACGGCGGGGGCGCGGCCGGGAACACGGCAGGCGCGTAGTCGAAGCCCTTCGACTTCATGCACGTCCGGGTGGCCGCTTCCCGAGCCTGGAAGATCAGCGCCGAGTCCGCGCTGCTGACGGTGTATCCGTCGAGGGGCAGCGGAACCGCCGCCCCGTCGGAGGGCTCGGTCAGCACGGCGGGAAGGGCGGGTTCGGCCAGCGCGGCGTCATGGCTGCCACCCCCGCCGGAACCCCCACAGCCGGTGGCCAGCCCCGCCAGGACGACAGCCGCGCCGAATCGTCGCAGCCCGCGGGCTCGCACCACGAATTCCACCCCCCTGGTCGGACGGTGATCGAATTCAGTGATCATTCACCGTCGAAGGCTCTCGAACCGATTCAATCAGGGACGGGCGGCCGGGACCGCCGCATCCGCGATATTTCAGGAGAACTTCCGATGCGCCGAACGACGCATCGGACGGCATATCGGACGCCGCGTCGGACGACCCATCCGGCGGCACACCGAATGCGCGGTGCGCACGGAGCGGTCGATTCCGCTCCGGGCGCCCCGCGTCGGGTGCTGTGTGGGATAAAAAAAAAACAGCCCCCCACGCAAAAAAAAAAAAAGGATTG
>NZ_JBHVVI010000032.1:0-76803 GCF_042883685.1 Kitasatospora sp. NPDC058190 | reverse complement strand
GGCACCCCGCCACGGCGTCGGGAAGACCGTCAAACGCGAACCCACGCTCGAAGCCCACCGCGCCAAGATCGCAGCAGCCGCTTAAAAATCAAGCTCAGATGCCGTTGGCGATGCGCTCGTGGTCCCGTTCGCCCTCGCGGGTCTGGATACCAGCGGCGAGCAGCTTGTGGGCGAGCTCGGTGACCTCATCGCCGAACGCCGCGAACAGGCCCTCGTTCTCAACGGCGTACGCCGCACGCGGAATCGGCGGCGCGACCGCGTCGACCGCGGCCTTCGTGATGGAGATCACCTCCGGCCGGAGGCCGGCGATCCGTCGGGCGAGGGTGTCGACGAAGGAATCGAGTTCTGCGGCGGGCAGGGCACGGTTGATCAGGCCGTACCGTTCCGCGAGCTCCGCGCCCACGAGTTCGGCGCCGAGGATGAGCTCCAGCGCGCGGGCCCTTCCTGCCAGGCGCGTCATGTTCACCGTGCCGCCGCCTCCGGGGAGGATCCCCATCAAGGACTCCGGCTGCCCCTGGCCCGACTTGCCGATCGCCGCGAATCGCATGTCCAGGTACATGAAGAACTCGTTGCCCGCGCCGCGCGCGAAGCCCGCCAGCTTGCCGATGGTGACCTGCGGCAGCGAGCGGACCTCCTCGCTCATCGCCTGGAGGATGTTCAGGCCTTCCGGGACGGTCGAGCCCGGCGCGGCCGCGATCGCAGCGCGAGTGGCTGCAGGCAGCGCGTCAGGGTCGGTGAGGTAGGCCATGTCACCGTGCGCAACGAAGAACTCCGGGTCAGCGCTCTCGAAGACAATGACGCGGACGTCGGCGTCGTCCCGCACACGCGCGACGAATGCCCGGAGTGACGGCAGGAGGACCGCGTCCATCAGATTGAGCGGCGGGTGATCGATTGTCACCGTCGCGACCCCGTCCGAGACGTCGATCGTCAGGGCGGGAAGGTCTTCGTAGCTCATGAGGTGGCTCCATATCGCGGTAAGAGACGGCCGTGACCGGGCCGCCGGTTGGGGACAGTGTCGCGAATCTCAGCATCGCGACTGACACTGAGTGTCAGATTAGAAGCCTGTATCCGAAGAAGCAAACAAGTGTGTCGGAGTACACTCGTCCCCATGAGCGCAACGCCAGTCGGTACCCGTGAGATCAGCCGCCACGCGGTGCGAGCAGAGCTGGCCCGCGTCGCGTTCAACCGGTTCTGCCTCACCGGCTTCAACCAGGTCACCTTCGCCGACCTCTCCGAAGCCGCCGGAGTGTCGCGGAGCACCTTCCTGCGCTACTTCCGCACCAAGGAAGACGTGGTCCTGTTCGTCTTCGACCCTGTCGGTGACGTCATCACTGACGCGCTCGATGCCGAGCGGGCCAACCAGGACGACTGGAGCAGGCTGCGCAACGCCCTGGAGTCAGCCGTGAGGTTCCTCGTGCGCGACGTCCAGGAACTCGTGACGATCCTCGGCCTCATCGAGCAGACCCCAGCCCTGTGCGCACGCCTCCGCGAGAAGCAGACTGAATGGCGACCAGAGATCGTCGCCCGACTGCAGAGGACAACCCCCTCGACCGACGGGTCATCGGTCATCGCCAACGTTCGCGTAGCGGCGGCGCTCGAAATCTTGTGGATCGTCCTCGGGCAATGGAGTGCGAGCGACGGCCAAGAGGACCTCGGCAAACTGCTGGACGCTGCGTTCGCCGCCTTCTCGACCCCGGCACGCCAGCAGACGGACGCTCCGTTGTAAAGGGCCGAGGCGGCCGCGCAGGCACTCCAGGCCGTGTCGAGGCGACCGTGGGCCAGATCATGTGCGGTTCCCGGGGTCAGGCCGGCTCCTGTCAGTTGCTCCGGTGTGCTGTCGCTCGGGATGACCGTGGGGCTGCCGCGGCGGCGGACGACCTCGGCATGGCGGCCCGAGCGGCCTGCTCCGCGTCCGCGAGCGCGTCGGCCATCACGCCCTCGGCCCATTCACGGGTCCCGCCGGGCCGGGACCAGTGGGCACTTCCGTGATCAGGCGGCTGGCCCGCTCTTCCAGCCGCAGGCCGGTGCGGACCGTGGAGTCAGTGAAGGTCCCGTTGCGCGACGCCCACCGGCAACCGTGCTCCGGGCACAGCTGACGGAGTCCCGAGTGTGCCCACAGCACGGGCTACCGACCCGTCGGCTGTCGACCTGATCGATCGCGCCCTCCAGCAGACAGCAGCACTGGCGCAGGTCGCCGGGAGGGCGGCGCAACGCCTTGGTCACGCGCCTCGCCAGCCCTTCGCCGCGGTCAGCAGTCGGTCCCGCACCAGGGTGACGTGGGGGTTGGGGGAAGGCCCCGGGCGCTGGACCAGGTAGGCGGTGTTGATCGGCGGGTCGGCCGGCTGGTGCAGCAATCGCAGGGCGCCGGAAGCGAGTTCGGAGCGGCACAGGTAGCTGGGGAGGACGGTCCAGCCGGCTCCGGCGGTCGCCGCGGCGAGAACACCGCGCAGGTCGGGGACGGTGATGGCGGCCTGGGCCTGGAGGCGGCGGCCGAAGACGTGGCGCCAGTAGCGGCGGGCGATGGGGAGGTCCTCGGCGTACGTCACCAGCGGCAGCTGCGCCAGGGCGTCCGGCAGTGGGGCGCCCGCGAGTCGGTCGGCCCAGGCCGGGGCGGCGACGAGGACGAACTCCTCGTCGGCGAGGGGCTCGGCGTGCAGCGACCGGCCACGCGGCCGCCGGGTGGCGACCACGAGGTCGTGGCGGCCTGCCAGTAGCTCGTCCAGGAGCGGGTCCGTCAGCCCGGTGACGACCCTCAGCCGGACCCCCTGGGCCGTGAGCGGAGCGAGTACGCCGAGCAGGACCGTGCACAGGAACTCCGCCGGGCCGGCCAGGTGGACGGGCTGCGGTGCGCGGTCGGGTCCCGCGCCCGCCACGTCCGCGAGGCGGTCGAGTGGGTCCGCCAGTTGGACGGCGAGCTCGTCCGCGTGCGGGAGTGGGGCGACGCCGCGGGAACGTCGCTCGAACAGGTCACGGCCGAGCCGCTGTTCCAGGGCCCGCATCTGCGCGGTGACCGTCGGCTGGGACAGGTCGAGCCGCCGCGCGGCCGCGGTGAAGGAGCCCGTCCGGTAGACCGCCAGGAACGTGCGGAGCTGGTTCAGGTCCAGCGGTCCTGACCCATGGGGATCCGTATCGCTCACGGGCTCATCGTAGGGGAATGCCGCGGAAGAGCCATGCGAAGACCGATGTCCGGCATCGGGTTTCCTATTGGTCGGAAATACTTGAGTTGGTCTACCTTCGACGACATGAACTTGCACTGACGTTGTGAGTTCACTTCGTCAGGAGGTGCACACCGTCAGCGTGTGCACGAGCCGAACCCGGAGACCGCACCATGTCGAAGAAGATCCTTTTCGTGATGACCGGCGTCGACTACTGGACGCTCGCCGACGACACCAAGCACCCGACCGGGTTCTGGGCCGAGGAGGCCGCCGCGCCGTACGAGGCGTTCAAGGCAGCGGGTCACGCCGTCACGGTGGCCACCCCGGGCGGCGTGGTCCCCACCGTCGACGCCGGCAGCCTCGCGCCGCAGGTCAACGGCGGCGAGGAGGGTGCGAAGCGGGTCGCGGCCGCCCTTGCCTCGTTCACCGAGCTCAAGAACCCGATCCAGCTGGAGGACGTCGACCTCGACGACTACGACGCCGTCTTCTACCCCGGCGGCCACGGCCCGATGGAGGACCTGGCCGTCAACGCCACCTCCGGCCGCCTGCTGACCCTGGCGCTGAAGTCGGGCAAGCCGCTCGGCGTCGTCTGCCACGCTCCCGCCGCCCTGCTGGCCGCGGTCGAGGAGGACGGCGGGAACTCCTTCAAGGGCTACCGGGTGGCGGCGTTCAGCAACGCCGAGGAGACCCAGGCCGGCCTCGCCGACAAGGCGAAGTGGCTGCTGGAGAGCCGCCTGGTCGAGGCCGGCGTCGACGTCCAGGTCGGCGAGCCGTGGGCCCCGAACGTCGTCGTCGACCGCAACCTGGTCACCGGTCAGAACCCCGCCTCCTCCGCCCCGCTCGCCGCCGAGCTGCTGAAGAAACTGGCCTGACGTGCCCGCCGCCGACCGCACGGACGAGGTGCGAATGGCAGCTCACCGCCCGCCCGGTCGGCGAGCCCACCCCCGCCGACTTCGCCTTCACGACCGCTGCCGTGCCCGAGCCGGGCCCCGGGCAGGTCGTGGTCCGCAACACCTGGCTCTCCGTCGATCCCTACATGCGCGGCCGGATGAACGAAGGCCCCTCCTACATCCCGCAGTTCGAGCTGGGAGAGACCATGACGGGCACCGCCGTCGGCGTGGTCGTCGCCTCCGGGGCCGACGGCCTGCCGCTCGGCACCACCGTGTCCCACTTCGCCGGCTGGCGCGAGTACGCGCTGCTCGACGCCGGCGCGCTGCAGCTGCTGGACACGGCCATCGCCCCGGCCCAGGCCTACCTCGGCGTGCTCGGCACCACCGGCCTGACCGCCTACGCCGGCGTCAAGGATATCGCCCCGATCCGCGAGGGCGACGTCGTCTTCGTCTCCGGCGCGGCCGGAGCCGTCGGCTCGATCGCCGGGCAGCTGGCCAAGAAGCTCGGCACCGCGAAGGTCATCGGCTCGGCCGGCGGCCCGGAGAAGGCCCGCCGCCTGGTCACGGACTACGGCTTCGACGAGGCCATCGACTACCGCGCCGGCGACCTGCCCGGTCGGCTGGCCAAGGCCGCCCCGACCGGCATCGACGTCTACATCGACAACGTCGGCGGCGACCACCTCCAGGCCGCCCTCGGCGCGATGAACCTGCACGGCCGGGTCGCCCTGATCGGCGCCATCTCCGTCTACAACGCCACCGAGCTGCCGGCCGGCCCGAACAACCTCCCCTTCGCCATCGGCAAGCGGATCAACCTCCGCGGCATGAACGTCAGCGACCACCTCGACCTCATCCCCGAGTACGTCACCCAGGCCGCCGGCTGGTTGAACGACGGTTCGCTGCGCGCGGACGAGACCGTCGTCGACGGCATCGAGAACACCCTCGACGCCTTCCTGTCGATGATGCGCGGCGGCAATACGGGCAAGATGCTCGTCCGTCTCGCCCAGGACTGACCGCGCCGCCGAGCCCGGCGGCCAGGTCGTCCGCTCCACCAACCTCCTGATCACCACACGTCAAGCACGCTGAGCCGCTCAGCACACCGAGGCACCACCATGAACACTCCCGCGACGCACGTCGAAGCACCCTTTGAAGCACCCGAGGCCGCACAGCTCGTCGCCCGCCTGCGCGCCGCCCACCGGAGCGGCCGCACCCGGCCGCCGGCCTGGCGCACCGAGCAGCTGACCCGGCTGCGCGCCCTGCTGACGGAGAACCGCGAGGCCATCGCGGACGCCCTCCACGCCGACCTGGGCAAGCCCCGCACCGAGGCCTACCTCGCCGAGGTCGATCTCTCCGTCCGCGAGATCGACCACACCCTGGCGCACCTGGAGCAGTGGCTCGCCCCGCAGCAGCTGCCCGCCGAGGAGCTCGCCGGCCTGCCGGACGGCTCCACGGCCGGTACCCAGTACGACCCGCTCGGCACCGTCCTGGTCATCGCGCCCTGGAACTACCCGGTGCAGCTGCTGCTGGTCCCGCTCGCCGGCGCGCTGGCGGCCGGCAACACCGTGGTCGCCAAGCCGAGCGAGATGGCGCCCGCGGCGTCCGCGCTCATGGCCCGGATGATCCCGAGCTACCTGGACACCGAGGCGGTCGCCGTCGTCGAGGGCGGCGTCCCCGAGACCACCGCCCTGCTGGCGCAGCGCTTCGACCACATCTTCTACACCGGGAACGGCACCGTCGGCCGGATCGTGATGCGGGCCGCAGCCGAGCACCTGACGCCCGTCACCCTCGAACTCGGTGGCAAGTCACCGGTGTTCGTCGACCGCGGGGTGGATGTGGACACGGTCGCCCGGCGGCTGGCCGAGTCCAAGTTCCGCAACGCCGGACAGACCTGCGTCGCCCCCGACTACGTGCTCACCGACGCCCGGACGGCGCAGGCCCTCGCGGACGCGCTGGAGCGGGCGACGAAGGCCGCGTACGGCGAGGACCCGCAGACCTCCGGGGTCTACGGACGGATCGTCAACGAGCGCCACTTCGACCGGATTTCCGCGCTGCTCGGCTCGGGTCGCACCGCGTTCGGCGGCCGCACCGACCGCGCGGACCGCTACATCGAGCCGACCGTGCTGCTCGACGTGCGGCCGGACGAGCCGGTGATGCAGGAGGAGATCTTCGGCCCGGTCCTGCCGATCGTCACCGTCGCCGACTTCGGCGAGGCGATCGACTTCATCAACGACCGCGACAAGCCGCTCGCCCTCTACGCGTTCACCGAGGACGAGACCACCCGTCACCGCCTGGCGACCGAGACCTCCAGCGGCGGCCTCGGCTTCGGGCTGCCGATGGCGCACCTGGCGGTGCCGGCGCTGCCGTTCGGAGGCGTCGGGGAGAGCGGCCTGGGCAGCTACCACGGCCCGCACTCGATCGCCACGTTCAGCCACCGCAAGGCCCGCCTGGACGTGCCGCTGAGCCAGTCCGCGAACCGCTGACCGGCGAGCGGTTCGCTCCGGCCCTGGCGCTGCGGCCCGATCCGGCCACGGCCCGCCCGGGCGGCCGACGGCCCGGCGACCGTGTTCGGTGCGCCGGGCCGAGGGCGGATGCGGGATCGAACCGGTCTACGCGGCGGTCCACTCCTGGTCGATCTGGTCGGCTCCGCAGGTCCACCATCGGGCAGGCGGCGGCAACGGGCACGGCAGGCAAGCCGATCAGCAAAAGTGGATCTTCACAGCGGGAGTCGGCCGACCCCCCCACGGCAACCGGGTTGGATGGGCGCATGCCCGACATGCCGGAGTCGGCCAAGGCCCCACTCGCCCAGAAACTGCCCACCTCACCGGGGATCGGCCACGGGCCTCCGAGGATGTAGTCCTGGGATGCAGTCCTGCTCCTCCGCCCTGTTCGACAGGGTCGGCGAGCAGGGCTCTCCCGGAAGCAACGAGATCTTGGGTCCCGCCGCCTGTCAGCGCCGGCCGGTACTCAGGCCGTCCAGCGTGAGGTCGAGGAGGCGTTCGGCCTGCTCTCGCTGCTCCGGCTTTCCCGAGGTGAGGGCGATGCCGGTGAGGGCGGCGAACATGTCGGTGGCGCCAATGTCGGAGCGGATGGTGCCGGCTTCGATGCCAGCGGCCAGGAGCGAGGTCAGCGCGGCCATCATCATCTCGTGGCTCTGGGCGTAGGGGTTGACGCCGGATTCGACGAGGGCGCGCAGGGCGTCGGCCATGCCGAGCTTGGCGGTCGCGTAGTCGATGAAGCGGCCCATCCAGGCGCGCAGGGCCTCGCGCGGGGCCAGCGCGGCCAGCAGGTCGGGGGCCGCGTCGCACAGCCGGATCAGCTCGTTGCGGTAGGCGGCCTCGATGAGGACCTCCCGGGTGGGGAAGTTGCGGTAGAGCGTGCCGGAGCCGACGCCGGCCTCCTTGGCGATGCGCTCCAGGTGCGCTTCCAGTCCCTCTTCGGCGAAGACCCGCACCGCGGCCGAGAGGATCTTGTCCCGATTGCGCTGCGCGTCGGCCCGTAGCGGGCGCCCTGTCTCTCTGGCCATCCGCGGCCTCCTGTCGTCTCGGGCTTGCTAACCGGCGACGCCTCCACTTACAGTGAGGGAACTGGAGGCGCCTCCACTTCTACTCTAGGGCATGCCGGCCCGCATCGGCCGCACACGAGCGCATGTGTGCCTCCGATCCACATTCCCGACGTAACGCGGCCACGGCCGCCAGTCCCGGGAACAACGGGTAGGCCACCAGCCCCACCCCCGTCACGCCCTGGGCCTTCACATCCGCACGACTCCCGCTGCGAACGCAGCACATGGCAATCCACTCATTCAGAGGAGAAGAAGATGAGTCTCTCGCTCGCCAACAAGGTCGCCGTCGTCACGGGCGGCGCGTCCGGAGTCGGCCTGGGCATCGCCCAGGAGTTCGTTGCCAACGGCGCCCGCGTGGTCATGACCGACCTGCACCAGGAGGCACTCGACGAGGCGGTCGCGGCGATCGGGCCGAACTGCTCGGGGATCGTGGCCGACGTCACCAAGCTCGCGGACATGGAGGCCGCCTACCGACAGGTCAAGGAGCGTCATGGGCGACTCGACGCGGTCGTGGCCAACGCCGGGATCGGCGCGCACGCCCCGCTCGGCGCCATCACCGAGGAGCAATTCGACCGGACCTTCAACGTCAATGCCAAGGGCGTCCTCTTCACCGTTCAGCCCGCGCTCCCTCTGCTGCCGCCCGGCGGCACCGTCGTCATCATCGGCTCCACGGCGTCCATCCAGCCGCCGCGCGGAATGAGCCTGTACGGCGGCTCGAAGGCCGCGGTACGCAACTTCATCCGGGCCTGGATCCAGGACACCAAGGGATCGGGCATCCGAATGAACATCCTCAGCCCCGGCGCGGTCGACACCGGCTCCCTGCGCAGCGCACTGGCGATGGCCCAGGGAGCCGATCACGTCGACGCCGCCGTCAAGACCATGGGAGAGGGCAACCCGACCGGACGGATCGCCGACCCACGCGAGATGGGGAAGGCCGCGGTCTTCCTCTCCAGCGACGCCTCCAGCTTCATCACCGGCGTCGAACTCTTCGCGGACGGTGGCATGGCACAGGTGTGAGCCACCCAGCCCAGCGGTCCGGCCCACCCGGCCGGGCCGCCCCCGCCTGGCGCATCGCAGCGATGCGCCAGGCACCCCCGAGGACGCCCTGGACTACGCCTGCAGCCTCCACCCCGCCATGCCCGGGATCTGACCGACTGCCAGTCGCGACAGCGGCTCCCGGGTCGACCCCCGAAGGACTTCCGGAGCCGACCACTAAGGAGCGACCGTGACCGGCATCGAACACCGGCCCCGTCCCAAAGCCCTGCGTGTGACGCCCACCATTCCCGCCCAAGGTGGCGCGCCGGATCTCTGGCACCACCACGGCCGCACCCGCTCCTCCACGGACAGGGCCGTCCCCGACTCCTTCTCCTGGGTCTGGGCCCAGGACGGCGGGCCGGGTACCGAGATGCTGGGTGACCTCACCGGCCTGGTCGTGGCCGACCTCGGCGCGGGCGCCGCCCGTCACGCCGCCCACCTCGCCGTCCACCAGGCCCCGGACAGGGTCGACGCCGTCGACGCCTCCCCCGCCCAACACGCCATGGCCTGCGACCTCTACAGCCACCTCGCGCCCCGCCTGCGCACGGTGCACGCCGCCGCGGTCGAGCACCTGGACGCGCTCCCGGGCGAGTACGACGTCCTCTACTCGGTGTTCGGCGCCTTCGACTTCGCCGACCCCCGCCAACTCCTCCCGGCTGCCGCCCGCGCGCTGCGCCCCGGCGGGCTGTTCGCCGCCTCCACCCTGGGCCGCTACGTCGGTGGAGCACCCGCCGAACCGGACGCGGTGCACGCCGACATCCCCGCCCGCGCACCGGACGGCACCCCGGCATCGATGCGGCGCTGGGTCCTCCAGGAGCACGTCTGGACGAAGCTGCTGGACGAGGCCGGGTTCACGGCCATCAGCATCGACCGGCTCCCCCCTGCCACTTCGGACGCGCGCACAGCCGACACCCTGCTGCTCCGGGCCCACCGGTCACGGTGAGGACCGCCCCGACACGACACAACCGGCGTGGTGGCCACCGCCGGCGGCTCTCTCCGCGGCCTGGTGGCCCGGCTTCCGGATGCGCCGTACGGGGCGCGGGTAACCAATGACGAGGTGGGGCAGGCCATCGTCGCCTGGTCCGGCCTCGTCCGGTCCCAGGATGTCCTGGAGCGGGGCAAGTTGCCGTTCGATGCCGCCCAGGTTGGCGGTGTCGTCCATGGCGACCACGCCGTCGACCACGAGGCGCAGCGGGTCGTCGTCTTGCTGACGGGGTAGCACCGCCGGTCCCTGCCGGGTCGGTTCGGCGGCCGCCGGGAGTGCCGGCCCGGGTGGCGATCGTCCAACAGGGTGTCCCACCGGCGGTCCGTGAGCGGAGGAACGTGCACGGCGAAGCGGTAGGGCTTCCTCCTGGCTGCCGACCTGAGTGAGGGCCGCCCCTCATTGCCCGGTAGCTCCGTCGATGCGTTCGCGGAGAAGGTCGGCGTGGCCGTTGTGGCGGGCGTACTCCTCGATCATGTGGATCAGGATGCAGCGGAGCGAGAAGACGTCCCTGCCGAAGTGACCGGTGGCGTCGAGGGATTCGGCGGCGTCCACGATGGCGCTGGATCGGGCACACTCCTCGTGCCAGATCTCGAACGCTTCGGCCGGGTCCGCGGTGTCGACATCGAATGCGCCGCCTTCGCTACGAGGCCAATGGGGCTTGGTGTGCTCACCGTGAAGCACGTTGCGGAACCAGGTCCGCTCGACGTCGGCCATGTGCCGAACGAGTCCGAGCAGGGAGAGTTCCGAGGGCCGCACGGCTCTCTCCCTCAGCCGCTCGGCGGTCAGCCCCGTGCACTTCATGGCCAGCGTCTCGCGCTGGTACTGCAGGAAGCCGGTCAGCGTCGTGCGCTCATCGGCCACCCTGGGTGGCTCGGGCCTCTTCCGGGCGTCCATCGTGACTTCGTCCCAGTCCCGGTCGATCGACGGCATCTCGGGCGGAATGCGCCCCATGCATCCGGTTGTCCTGCCGCCTCCCGCTGTCACGGTGGTGGGGCGGCCCAGGGGCGGCGTGGACTCGTCCCTATCAGTGTCTCGCAGGTCGTCCCGGCCGCGATCGACAGGACGACGATGTGGCCGCGGCGGTCCCCGGAGGACGGGCCGGCGCTCGGCGAGGCCGAGGCGCTCCAGGTCGTCCATCAGGCTGACAATCGCGCTCGATCGTGGCCGAGGCGGTCACTCGACTCCCGCTGCGGAGCACCCTCGACCGTCGCCAGGTAGCGGAGCGGCGCATGGTGCCACAGCCGCAGTCCGGGCTCCTCCTGAAGGACGTCGGGGATTCGACCACCTGTTCATGTCGACAATGATCGGTCCTGACACACAGCCCGGCTCCCGGAGTCGGCGGCTTGCACCTGGTGCTCCGACCGCGAAGGTTCACCGGGTTGGCGTTGGCGGGTCGCCTGCCGGTTGGAGGTCGTGAGACGTTCAACTCGAAGGAGCAAGGACCCGCCACAGGATCGGCGGACCGACGTCCTCACCAGTGCTGGGCCCCCGGTCCCTTGACCAGCAGTACTGCGATCGCGCCAGCAGCTCCAGAGCCATCTCACCCATGACCTCCTGTCATTGGACGACGCCTGGTCAAGAACGACCGCCTCAACCACGTCGGCTACTTCTGGGCGTTCTCCGCCCTCACCGCCTCACCCGGAGCCGGCGCCCACTACCACGCCCGCCGCGAATTCGGAGACGGGCACGCCGCCGCCCAACGCCACCTCTTCAACCGCCTCCTCGGACAGCTCCACCACTGCCTCCAGCACCACGAACGGTTCGACGAGAACACCGCCTTCCCCGCCCCGGCCATCACCGCAGTCGCTGCCTGACCAGCTGCTTCGCTGAGAGTGCTCACAGCTTCGACCGTTGACACCGCCGTGAGGCAGACTGCCCGCCATGACAACCGCGGATCACGACGTCCCGACCTCCTGGAGCCGCATCGGCACCTGGCTCACCACGCACACCCGACGAGGCCCGGCGAGACCAGCGCCGGATGCCGCCCGCCTGGACGCGTTCGAGGCAGACCTCGGCCTGCCCCTGCCCGCCGACCTTCGGGCCTGGTGGCTGCTGCCCGACGTCACCGCGAGCTACTGGATTCCGGACGCGTTCGCCCCGGTCTCGCTGGACGAGGCCCTGGAGACCCACGACATCTGGCTACTGGTCGCCGAGCAGGAAGGCGACTCGTTCGACGAGAACGGCCATCCCGAGAGCCGCTACCAGCGGGAGTTCATGCCGATCGCGTTGAGCCCCGGCGGCGACGGACTGATCGTCGACCTGCGCCCCGGTGACACCCATGGCGCAGTACTCCTCTGGGACCACGAGACCTGGATCCTGGACGTTCCCCAGTGGGCCTCGGTCACCTCGATGCTCCAAGACATCACCCACGCGCTGGAGGCCGGGACACCGGTGCTGCTGAGCCACGCAGCCCTCGGCGGCTCCCAGGAACCCAGCACCGCCACAATCGACGAGGCACTCGATCTCGCCTGGCAACCCACCGCTCCAGACCGCTGATCAAACCCATCCCGCTTGACGCTCAACCACGTGCGATGTCCATGCGGTCACAGCACTAGCGTTGAAGCATGGGCACCGATCCGGTGAGGTTGTTTCTCTGCGGCGACGTGATGCTCGGGCGAGGTGTCGACCAGATCCTCCCCCACCCGGGCGATCCGACCCTGCGGGAGTCGTACCTCTGGGATGCACTGACCTACGTCGAGTCGGCGGAGGCCGTGAACGGCCCGATTCCTCGTCCGGTCGACTTCTCCTGGCCCTGGGGGGAGACCCTGCGGCTCCTCGACGACGCCGCGCCCGACGTCCGGGTGGTGAATCTGGAGACGAGTGTCACCCGGAGCGACGACTTCGCACCGGACAAGCAGGTGCACTACCGGATGGCTCCTGCCAATCTCCCCTGCCTGGCCGAGGGCCAGCCCGACGCCTGTGTGCTGGCCAACAACCACGTGCTGGACTTCGGGCGCCGCGGGCTCGAAGAGACACTCGGAACCCTGGAGCATGCGGGACTACGGGCGGTGGGGGCAGGACGGGACGCGGGCGCGGCCCGGCGGCCCGCGATCGTCCCGGTCGACGGCGGCAGGCGGGTTCTGATCTTCGCGTTCGGGACGGCGTCCAGCGGGATTCCGCCGACGTGGGCCGCGGCCAAGGACCGGGCCGGCGTCGCCCTCGTATCGGAAACCTCGGATGCGGACGCCGCCGAGGTCGCCGACCGAGTACGGCGGGTGAAGCAACCGGGCGACATCGTGGTCGTATCGATCCACTGGGGGTCCAACTGGGGCTACCACGTCTCACGCGCTCAGATCCGCTTCGCGCATGCGCTGATCGACGGCGGTGTCGACGTGGTGCACGGGCACTCCTCGCACCATCCCCGTCCCGTCGAGGTCTACCGCGGGAAGCTCATCCTCTACGGCTGCGGCGACTTCATCGACGACTACGAGGGCATCTCCGGCTACGAGGAGTACCGGGACGACTTGCGCCTGCTGTACTTCGTCTCGGTCGAGCCGGACACCGGAGAGCTGGTCGGCGCATGCATGACGCCCGTACAGGCTCGACAGATGCGTCTCACGCCCGCATCGCACGAAGACTCCCGGTGGGTACGGGAGATTCTCGACCGGATCAGCCGCGTCTTCGGCTCACGCATCGATCTCGGTCCGGACGGCATGCTCGGCCTCCGGCGGACGCGGGGAGAGCGGACGTGACCGGAGAGGCTCCTCCCGCACCCCGAGATCTCGTCCAGGCCGTCCTGGTTGCCGGGGTCCGCGACGAGCGGCTGCTCGACGCCATAAGGGCGACGCCACGAGCAGGATTCGTCCCTGCCGAATACGTCGCCCTCGCCTGCGAGGACCGGCCGGTCCCGATCCCGCACGGGCAGGTGACCACCCAGCCCTCACTGTCGGCGAAGATGATCGAAGGTCTGGAAATCACCGGGAACGAGCACGTCCTCGAAGTCGGTACCGGCCGCCCTGATCGCTCGCCTCGCCGCAGACGTCGTGAGCATCGAGATATGGCCGGATCTCGTTCGGCAGGCGCGCCGCAATCTCGCCCGCCAGAGCGTTCACAATGTGGAGCTGCGCGTCGGGGACGGCGGCTGCGGCGTGCCGGACCGCGCCCCGTACGACGCCATCATCGTCTCCGCCGCGTTCCCCGAAGTCCCTCCCCCACTGATCGAGCAACTTCGGCTCGGCGGCCGCCTGGTCCAGCCCATCGGACCGGGTGGGCAGGAGCAGGTCATGTCCTTCCGACGCACCGCTTCGGGACTGCAGCACCGGCAGACCCTCACCTGGGCCAGGTTCGTCCGGCTGCACGGGCGGTACGGCTTTTCGTCCTGAGACGGTGACGAGACTGCGGCTCCCTCTACGGCGAACAGCGCCACACGCGCCTGGGCATCGGCGAGGGTGGAGGCGATGAGGACGGGCCGGCAGGGAGCGCAGGAAGGCGAAACCCGAACCTCCAAGACATCCCAGGTGCTCTGACCTGCGCGGTTAACCGTCGCTGTCACCGACGCGCGTCCGATGGCACGCGCTCAGTCTGCCCTGACACAAGACCTGGACGGACTTGTGGACGCCTGTGGGTGGCGTAGTCGTCCAGCACCAGGTGGACGTCCAGACCCGCCGGCGGCTACCCCGTCACCGGCGCGGTACCGGCCGAGGCCCTGCCCGCCGCCGCCTGGGCGGCGCCGGGCACGAGAGTCCGGTTCCTGCCCGTCGGGCGGCCCGCGGATCGGGGCGAAGCGTGACGAACGGGTAACCCCCGCCGACCACTTGGCCACGGGCGGTGCCTGCGGATCCGGTCAGAGGGTGACGAACGTGTAGCCCTTGGCCTTGAGCGCTGGCAGCACCGTCTTCAGCGCCTCCAGCGTCTGGGTGCGGTCGCCGCCGCCGTCGTGGCAGAGCAGGATGTCGCCGGGCTTGGCGGCCAGCAGCTTCTCGGTGATCTTGTTGGTGCCGGGCCGGGCCCAGTCCCGGGGGTCGACGTCCCAGTCGATGGGGGTCATGCCGAGCTGCGCCGCGGTCTCCAGGATGGTCGGGGACCAGTCGCCGCCCGGGGAGCGGAAGAGCGTCGGCGCCGGCGCCCCGGAGTCCACGAGGACGGACTGGGTGTCGACGAGCTGCTGGTGGATCTGGGCCGCGCTGCGGTGTGAGAGCGGCTGGGGGTGCGTCATGGTGTGGTTGGCCAGCGTGTGGCCGTCCGCGGCGATCTGCTTGATGACGTCCTTGTTGGCGTGCGCCTCCATCCCGACCACCGAGAAGGTGGCCCGGATGTCGTACTTGCGCAGCAGCTGGAGCACCTGCGGGGTGTAGAGCCGGCTCGGGCCGTCGTCGATGGTCAGCGCGACGGCGTTGGACGGCGCGCTGGGCAGGATGTCGTGGACCTTGTAGACCGGCTTGCTGCGCGCCGCGACGGCCGAGGCCGACGGGGTGGGCAACCCGGGGACGCCCGAGGGGACCGGCGCGGCCGGGGAGAAGTCGTCCGTTGGTGAGTCGGCGGACCCGGCGTCCGAGCTCGGGGAGCCGGAACTACTGCACCCGGTCAGCGCGGCTCCCGCCCCGAGCACCGCGGCGCCCGTCGCCGCCCAGGCGAGCAACTGCCGCCGTGCCACCGGCCGGTCGGCCGCCCGTTCCGATCGCCGCATCACCATGACGCCATCCCCCGTTACTACTGGTTCTGCTTCTCCCGACGCCGATGTTCCCACCTCGGTTCCGCTGACGATCACGTAGGGCGTCATCGTCACTGGTCGAGCCTCGGCAAACCCGGATGAAACAGGCGGAAGCTCGCGGTTCCGGCGGACAAGCGACGTGGCCCAGGTCAACAGGATGCCGATGGCCAGGGGGACCCCGTTGGCGGTGAGGAAGGCGCATCGCGCACCGCGTTCCCGTAGGAGCCCATCAGGTGGCTGGTGGGGCTCCGGCGAGTGACCGGGCAGGGCCCGGAGGGATGGAGAAGGCACGGAATCCTCGTGTCGGTGCAAATCCTCCCCCGCAGGCCCTGTCCACGCGCGAGAGGCCTTGACGGCGCCTCGCCGATCATTAAACTCGAATTCATTCGAGTTTGGACCCCGAGCCCCTGCTCCTCGGTGTCCAGTGCCCACGAGGCGCCTTCCGCAGCACGGGTACGGAGACGGCCACCCCTGCGATCGGGTCGACGCTCCGGTCGTATCGGCACACGGCGCTCGCTGCCCCCACACTCCTTGGAGAGCCCTCATGGCCCTGCAGTCAGCGAGATCCCCCCGCTCGCACAACCCCTTCCCGCAGGAGGGCGTCGTGAGGGACGCCTGCGGCGTCCCGAGCTACTCGGGTCTGTCCGGGACGCTTCCGGACATGCTCCGGGCACACGTCGACGCCCGCCCGGAGGTCGAAGCGGTCGTCGAACTCGGCGGGGAACGCCTGACCTACGCGCAGCTGCGGGAGCGCGCTTCACGGGTGGCCGGCGGTCTGCGGGCCGCCGGCCTGCGGCCCGGCGACCGGGTGGCCGTTCGATACCCGGCAGGAACCGACTGGGCGCTCGCCTTCCGGGGAACGGTCCTGGCCGGCGGCATCGCCGTGGCGGTGAACACCCGGTCAGCCGGGCCGGAGGTGGATTTCGCACTCGGCGACGCCGGTGTGAAGGTCGATCTGTCGGCGCACACTCCGCTGCCGGACGGCGATCCGTACGCGGCGGATGGCGTCGAACCCTCCGATGTGGCCGCGCTGTTCTACACCTCGGGTACGACGGGGCGCCCCAAGGGCGTTCCGACCACGCACCGCGCGTTCCGGCGAGTCGTCTTCATCGGAGCCGCGCGCGAGGTGTACCGGCCGGCCGGCGAGCCCTTCGACAAGGCCGCGGACCAGGACGAAGCCGGCAGGCGAACCGGCGCCTCAGTCCTGTACGACCGCCGGGACGGAGTACGTCTCGAGGTAGGCGGTGATGAAGCGCCGCGCCTCGTCGATCGTCAGGTCGTCGCCGGTCGGCACAGTGCGGAACGCGACGTCGAAGAGCCGGTTACCGACCTCGAAAGCGAGCTGCAGAACGAGCGGCGGGGCGTCGGCGACCAGGAGCTGCCGCCCCACCAGGAAGGTGCGCAGCCTCTGCCCTTGCACCCGGTCGAACTCGTGGACCAGCTCCTCGATCCGCTCACTGCGTCCGGAGAACCACACCTCTGCGCAGTCCCGGTGGCCACGGAAGTAGTTCAGGAGCGCATCGATGACGGCGTCGACCGCGTCGCGCAGCGTCCGCGGCCCCGGGACGTCGAACAGCGCGGCGACGATCGCGTCGAGCTCGCCCATGTGCCGCTGCAGGAGCACGGCCTCGACCTGATGGCGATCGGAGAAGTAGTGGTACACGGAGGTGATCGGGATTCCGACCCGCTCACCGATCGCCTTGAGGGTCGCCCCCTCATAGCCCTGTTCGATGAGCAGTGCCTCGGCGGCGTCGAGGATCGCCCGTCTGCGCTCCATTCCGCGGCGCTGTGCCGGACGGCTCGACGCCTGAATTGCCGGATTTCGCTCGAACACGATTCCAGATCGTAGCAGTTGCCATGCCACAGCCCCTTGTCGCTTCGCACCGTCCAGGTGATCCGCATACGACGAGGCGAGTTCACGGTTCAGGAGACACCAGTGACGAACACAACCGCCGGCCAGACGAAGCCCGTGCACGTCGATGTGCTGATCATCGGCGCGGGTCGCGTATCGCTTCGTCGGGGGCCTCATCGACACCTTCCGGATCGACTGCGACTACGAGCCGGTGGGCAACTGCTTCGCCGCCGTGTCGCGCGGGCAGATGGGCCGGGTACGTCGGGTGGCCAAGATCCTGTGGAGCGTCGGCGCCCACGTCGAGCTGGGCACCAGTGCGGAGCTCGGCATCCCCCGCGGATTCGTCGGCGGGATGCGCGAGGTCGTCGGGGGCATGATGAACCCCGGCAAGTTCAGCCGCGGCATCCGGACGGCGCTGCTGGCGTCCTCGGCTCGGGTCTTCGAAGGGACGAAGGTCACCGACGTCACCCGGGACGACGGTCGAGTCGTGCTCTCCACCCCGCACGGTACGGTGCGGGCGAACAAGGTCGTGCTGGCGACGAATGCGTTCGCAGGGGAATGGGAGATCACTCCCCGGAACCTCTCCGTCCCACTCTGGATCATCGAGATGGAGACGGAACCGATCGACGACGAGCGGCTGGCCGCGCTCGGCTGGACCAGCCGGTCAGGGGTCGTGACGCAGCACAACATCATGGAGAACTACCGCCTGACCTCGCGCAACACCATCGTCTTCGGTGTCCGGAGGCTCGAGCGGGGAACGACCTTCCCGCTGCCCGCGAAGGAGCCGGACCCGGGACTCGTGGACGAACTCGCGACGGCCTTCGCGACGAGGTTTCCGGCTCTTGCGGACCTCGCCGTCGAGCGTGCCTGGGGTGGGTGGATCGCCATCACCTCATCCTGGCTGCCGCTCGCAGGCCGGCTCGGTGACAACGTCTTCTACTCGATTGCCTGCAACGGTCACGGGCTGGCTCAGGCACCGTACGTCGGCTCGCTCATCGCCGACCTGATCATCGACGGGCACCGGCACGACGACCTGGAACTCGTATGGATGCGGAGGTCGAAGTTCCCCCGTCCCGTGATGATGGGGCGACTGGGGCTGCGCATGATCTGGACGGTCGATCGCTGGAACGACCTGGTGGACGGAAGTCGGCGAAACGCGCGACGACCGGACGCGGTGTGAACCGAGCCGGCGCTCGGACCATCAGGCCCGGGCCCTCGGGATTTCGATGAGCGGCGGCAACGAGTTGAGTCCCCGATCGTGGTGCAGTGCGGTCGCCGAGATCGTCGCCGACGTGTACGTCGGACGAGACTGCGGGGCCAGAAGGTCCTCGTCGGGCATACCGACTGCACCACGCTCATGGACAGCGAATACGACCAACTCCTTCGGTCGGCTGCGCACTCCGGCCTTCACGCAGAGCCTGTTGCTTCACAGGCGGATTCTCCGGGGCGGCAGCGACCCCTGGGGAGAGCACGCGGGATGTCCGAGGTGCGGCGCGAGTGGTCTACGGCATCGACTTCTGCGGCGAGGACGGGCCGAGCTGGTTCAACCAGAGACGGGGGACGCGTTGTTGGGCTCCTCGGGTGGGGTGTCGAGGAGGTGGGCGGTCTGCAGTTCGGCGAGAGCGAGTCGGATGACGGCGGTGTCGGCTTCGGGGTGGGTGCGGGCGACGGCGGTGGTGAGGTCGGTGAGGGTACGGGTGCCGTCGGCGACGTGGAAGACGGCGGCGCTCAGCGGGGTGAGGAGGTGGCCCTGCTGGGCGTGCTCGTCGTAGACGGCGAGGCGGCCGTCAGCGAGCTGCTTGGCACGCAGCCCGTCGCGGTGGGCGCGGGGGTTGGACATCGGCGGTGCTCCTTTCCGGTGCGCGGGGTGGCGGTGTTTCAGGGGGTGATGCCCTGGCTGGCGCTCATGCCGACCGGGATCAGGCTGGGGCAGTCAGCCTCACCGCAGATGGGCGGCTGAGCTGCGGCGGGCGTGGCGGACCCGACGATGGCGGAGCGGTCCTGAGCACTCCGCCCCCGGTGAACCCCGCCGTCCCGCGCGTCACCGACGCGAGGCGTCGGCTCATCGGCGGAACAGGCCGCGCCGCTTCGCCCGCGGAACGGTCCTCGCCGCTTCAATCGGCGGCGCGTCGAGGAGGGCCGCGACGGCGTGGAGGAAGGGGCGGGCCTCGGCGGTCATGCCGGTCCGGTGCAGGCGGTGGCGGCCCGCCGCCTCCCACTCGCCCAGCACCGCCCCGCGTTCGCCGGTGATCGGGTCGACCGCGTACTCCAGGGTGAAGGCCCGCTGCGCGGAGCCGTCACCCGGCCAGGCCAGCACCACCGCGAAGGCCTCCGTCGCCGCCCGCGGCACCGGGAGGGCGACGAGGAGCATACGGTGCCGCCCGGCCTGGACGAACCCGCCCCGGAGGCCCTCCGGCTCCAGCCGATGCTCGACCGGCAGGCTCGCACCGTACTCCTCCCAGAGCCGCCGCAACTCGCCGTCGAGCCGCTCCCTCGGCACCGTGACCAGGTTGTCGAGCGAGGGCAGCAGGCGGTGCGCGAAGCGGTAGTGGTGCGGTCGTGGCCCGGGCAGGTCTGCGTGCCCCTCGGCCAGCCGGGTGACCGCCGCGACGACCTCGTCCACGTGCACGAGGTCCAGCAGGCCGCCCTCGCCCACCTCGGTGAGCGGCATCAGCTCGCCGCCGCGCCACCAGTAGGTGTGCCGGGACAGCGGCGCGGCGGATTCGTCGAACTCCCGGGCGGCCGCCTCGATCAGGACCTGCAGCACGTCCGGTACCTGGACGTCGAACGGCGCGAACAGCAGCCGGAACGCCGTGGGGAAGGCCACCACCGCGCCGTCCGGCGGCAGTTCCCGCCCGGTGACCTCGCGGTAGAGGGCGTCCAGGACGAGGACCCGGCTCCCCGTCAGCGCCGAACCACCCGTGACGACGTGCAGGCCGCCACCCTGCCCGGTCGGCCGGAGCTCGTGCCGCTCCACGGGCAGCCGGGCCAGCCGCGCCCGCGCGGCCTCGCGCAACCTCGACGCGTCCCCGAGTTCGGCGACGGCGGACCCGGTCAGCACCTGCCAGCCGACGGGTGACTCCAGCGCCAGGAACTCCATTACCCCGGGCGCGACTTCGTGCGCGTGCGGGTGCCGCGCGGGGTCGGCCAGGGTCGTGGCGTCCAGGAGCAGCGGGTGGAGCCGGGCCGCCGTCTCCTGCGGCGAGCCGGCGTCCCCCGCCGTCGGCCCCTGGACGGCGACGACCAGTTCGAGGACATGGGCGCGGACCAGCTCCCGCAGCGGGACCCCCGGCCGCTGCTCCACCAGTGCCAGGAGCCCTCCGAGCCCGTAGTCGCGCCCCTGCGCGTCGCGGGCCACGTCCCCGTGCAGGGTGACCTCGTTCCCGAACTCCGCGAACGCCGCCCGCACCCGCGCGGCCAGCTCCGGCTCCAACTCCCGACGTGCCATCGTTCCCTCCCGGCCCACGACCTGCCCCGCCCCCCGAAGTCGCAGGGTACCCCGCCCAGTTGCCGCGGCCGGGGACGTTTCCCGCCTTCGGCCGTCCCCTCCCGTGGCACCCGGGTGCTGATCGACCCTGGGGCGACGTGGTGCCGGATGAACCGGACAGCGCCCCCGCCCCCGGGGCGGGCCGGGGGCGGGGGCGCCGGATGGTGGGGCGTGACCGGGTCAGCTCCGGACAGCCACCAGCTGGCTGGAGCCGTCCGGCAGGCCCGCGATGGCGGCGCGCTGGGCCGGGAAGGTGCTCGCACCGTACGGGCCCTGGACCGCGGCGAATCCGGACCAGGCGCCGCCGGCGAAGCGGGTCTCGTGGTAGACGTTGCCGTCGCCGCCGACCACCGCCACCTGGGACGACCCGTCCGGCAGACCCGCGATGCCGACCGACCGCGCGGCCATGGTGGGCGTGCCGTTGCCGGGGATCGCGGCGAAGCCGGACCAGTTGCCGCCGGCGAAGCGGGTCTCGTGGTAGAGGTTGCCGTCGCCGCCGATCACCAGGACCTGCGAGGAGCCGTCCGACAGTCCGGTGATGGCCACCCGCGAGGCCGCCATCCACGAGCTGTTCACACCGGGGAGCGGGGCGAAGCCGCTCCAACTGCCGTTGGCGAAGCGGGTCTCGTGGTAGACGTTCCCGTCGTTGCCGATCGCGAGGACCTGGGCGGACCCGTCGGGTAGACCGGCGATGGCGACGTCCCAGGCCGCCATGGTCGGGGTGCCGACCCCGGGGAGCGCTCCGTAGCCGGACCAGCTGCCGTCCGCGAAGCGGATCCGGTGGTAGACGTTGCCGTCACTGCCGATGGCCAGGACCTGCGAGGAGCCGTCCGGCATGCCCGCGATGCCGGCCCGGCGGCCCTGCGAGGCCGGGGTGCCGTCGTCGGCCAGCGCGGCGAAACCGCTCCAACTGCCGTTCGAGGCGCGGACCCCGTGGTAGAGCCGGCCGTCCAGGCCGATGCCCAGCTCCTGCGAGGAACCGCCCGGCAGCCCGGTGATCGCGGCCTCCGAGCCGCGGAAGACGCCCGCTCCGCCCGTCAACGGGCTGAAGCCGGGCCAGACGCCCGAGCTCTGGCGCACGCCGAGGAAGAACGCGGAGGACTGGGACGGCGGGGCGGCGGTGAGCTGGATGTCCAGGTAGTCCTGGTCGATCGCTATCGCGTAGCCGCCCCAGGTCTCCGGGTCCTGCGGCGAAGCGTACTGGTGGGCGCGCTGATGGCCGGACCAGTAGCCGGCCGGTATCGACGGGTCGGCGGTGTCCTCCTTGCCGTTCCAGTTGGCGCTGAAAACGGCGTCGGGCATGGTGTAGGCGCTGTTGCCGGCATTGGCGGCCAGGTCCTTCATGCCGGACCCGGAGCTGCTGTAGACGCCGGAGTTGTAGCCCCAGGCGTGCAGTTCGTTGGTCCAGGCGGTGAGGAAGGCGAGCACCGTGGCCGAGTACTGCGGAGTGGCGTACGCCTCCATGTCGTAGTAGAGGATCGTGCCGGGGCCGAAGCCGAGGGCCTGGGCCTGACTCACCGCGTCGTCGGCGGCGTTGGCGCCCTCGGTGGCGGGGGAGCTGATCTTCGGGGCCTGCACACCGACGTACATCGGCATGAAGGCCCAGCCCGCGGCCTGCTGCTGCTGGACCCAGGAGGCCGTCAGGTTCGGCTGGGCGCAGGCCCGCCTGACACCGCCGATGTAGATGCCGACCGCCCGGTACGGGGAGGAGGTCATCCACGCGTTCATCGCGGCGCCGGAGGGCGCCGTACACGCGTCAAACCCCTTGCCGGTGTAGTTCGTCGCCGACGCCGGTATCGACGCCGGTATCGACGCCGCCGCAGCCGGTGCGGCCATGGCCTGGCCGGACGGCGCGGCGGCAGCGGCGGCAGCGGTGGTGGTGGCGGACCGCGGGGCAACGGTCGTCCGGGGCCCCGCGGGCGCCGGCTGCGGTCGGTGCGCCGGCGCGGGGGTGAGCCCGGCACCGGTGATGATCCGCTTCACCAGCGGCTGGTCCGTGTCGTACGTCCCGGTCACCGCGACGACGCCGTCGGTCGCCCGGATCGTCTGCGCGACGGGGTTGGAACCCTCCCCGTCCGGTGCGGCGGCCGCGGCGGGTTCGACCAGCAGGGCCTCCGTGCGGCCGGTCAACCGCGACGGGCAGGCCTGCTGCTCGCCCGGGTGGCCGAGGTACAGCGCGTGCTGGTCGAAGCGGACGCAGGCCTGCGGGTCCACGGCCAGGTCCACCACCGGCCAGGCCGCGGGCACGTGGAAGACGCGGCCCTGGTACGTCACCGCCTTGGTGTCCGGACCTCCGGCGGGAGCGGCCACGGCGGAGCCTGCGGCGGCGGGCGCCGCCACGAGCACGGCCGCCACGAGGGCCGCGGCGCTCCGGAGCGCTGTCATTGGGGACTTCACCCAGATCTCTCCTGACATGACGAAAGGCCGCACGCCGAGGAGTCGGCCGCGCGGCGTCGGCCACGATATCCACGCCCGCGGCGGGGGCCGCCAAGGACCCCTCCCGTTGGCCTGCCAGACGGTCCGTCAGTCGCTTTTCCGGGGAAGGACCGGACGGTCGATACACGACCGGTCTGCGTGTGCGGCGGTTCGAGCAGCCCACCCGGATGCCCGTGTCGGGCGTCCGGGCCCGACGTCCACGGACCGGGGGCCGACGTCGACCGAAGGTCCGAAGCGCTCAGCAGGCCGACGCGGCCCCGTCGTTCGACCGTCCGCCCCGGCCCGCCACGGATTCGGACACCTCGACGAAGGCCCGCACGAGGGGGCGGTCGTCTCCTCGGCGGGTGGCCAGGAAGACCCGGCTCACGGCGGACGGCCCGTCGAGCTCAAGGCGCCGGGCGCCCGCGGGGAGCAACGTGGTGACGCTGCGGGGGGCGATGGTGACACCGAGGCCGGCGGCGACGAGCATGGTGATGGTGTGCCAGTTCGAGCACTCCTGCGCGACCCGGACGTCGTTGCCGGTGTCCCGGATCGGCTGGGTGTTCACGTCGAACGCGCGGGCTCCCGCGGAGCGCGGGAAGAGGATCAGCGGGTCGGCGGCCAGCGCCGCCGCTTCCACCCGGTCTCCCTCAGCGGCGGGGTGGTCGGCGGGGACGACCGCGACGAACCGTTCAGTCGTCAGGAGGGCGAGGTCGATGTCGTCGCGCTCCTCGGCATCCCGGACGATCCCGATGTCGGCCGTGCCGCGTTCCAGGGCCGTCAGGACGTCGACGGTGAAGCCGTCGTGCAGCCTGACCTGGACGTCCGGGCGGCGAAGGGAGAAGGCACGGAGCCGTTCGCTGACGATCGCGGCGGCGGAGGTGATGAAGGCGACGTCCAGGCGGCCGGCCTCGCCGCGGCCGACCCGGCCGGCCTCGTCCAGATCGGCGGCCAGCCGGCCCAGGAGGTCTCGCGCCCGCGGCCGGAACGTCACCCCGGCGTCCGTGAGATGGACGCTCCGGGAGGTCCGCCGGAACAGCTCGACACCGACGATCTTCTCCAGCTGCCTGATCTGCTGGGACAGGGCGGGCTGGGCGATGTGCAGCCGCCGGGCGGCGCGGCCGAAGTGCAACTCCTCGGCCAGCGCCAGGAAGTAGCGCAGATGCCGGAGCTCGATTCGCTGATCCATATCTCCAGCCTATGGATGGCGACCGGCGTACGTATTGGACACATGGGCGGGCGCAGCCGCAGTCTGACGTGGTGTCATCCAGGGAAGGAATCCGCCCCGTGCCGTACGCCTCCGCCCCGACCGTGGTCTCCTCGATCGCCTCACCGAGCGACGCCGACGCATTCCGCACGCTGAACGAGGAGTGGATCTCGCAGCTGTTCACCCTGGTGGAGGAGGACCGGGCCGTGCTCGGGGATCCGTTCGGCCGCATCGTGGACCCGGGCGGCGACGTGCTCCTGGCTCGCGAGCCGGGAAGCGGAACCGTCGTGGGGTGCGTCGCACTTCTGGCCCACCCGGACGCCGTGTTCGAGCTGGCGAAGATGGCCGTCACCCCCGGCGCGCAGGGGCGCGGCATCGGCCGCCGGCTCGTGGCCGCGGCGATCGACCGGGCCCGGGCACTCGGCGCGGCCAGGCTGTTCCTCGGCACGAACAGCAAGCTGGCCCCCGCCGTCCACCTCTACGAGGACGCCGGGTTCGTCAGGATCGCCCGCGACCGGCTCCCGGTGGCCGACTACTACGCCCGCGCCGACATCCTCATGGAACTGGGCTGAGGTCCCGGGCGCGACCCCGCGGCCGGCGCAGCGCAGTTCATCCACGGCCAGGCCCGTGCACTCCGTGTGCCAGCGGATGACCGCATTCGTCGTGACGGTCGGACACCACGCCTGCTCGTTCTGCCGTTCGGGCCGGCGGCGGGTGATCTCGCCCTCGCGGGCGTAGTGGGGGTAGCGCCGAAGTAAGCCCAGAAGCCGCCGGTTCTTGATCTCGGCGGGTGCGGTGGTCGGTCGGCTCAACGCGGGCCGGCAGCCGGGAGTGCGTTGACGCGGTTCTCGTACTCGCGGCGCGCCTTGCGCCGGGCCGGGAGCGCCGCGGTGCCGTCGAGGACCTGGCAGGGGTCGAGGAGGCAGTGGTGGACCGGTCGAGGGCTCAACCCCTTCTCTGCTCGTCTCCTCGGTCGGGTCGCCGGACGAAGCGGCCAGATGCCCCCTGGCAGTGAGCCCGATGGCGCCGGTCGCCTCGCCGGATCCTCCCCCTTTTCCCGAGCGCGGCAAAACATCGCCGGCATCCGAGGGCGGGCTCGCCCATAAGGCAGGCGGGCACTGGGAGCGCAATTAGCGATATACGGAACGGCGGAATGCATGCCATACGGTCAGCCGTCATGGATTCAGTCACAGGGGCATGTCTTCGCCAAGTAAGTCAAGACTTACCTTCAGGGAACTTTGACCGTATGGTTTGGCTCGAATCGAAGGAGCCCCGTGTTGTCGAAGATGAATGATCCCGCTGTGCGTGCGGTTGAATCGGAGCGGGATTATGTGTCCTCCTTGTACGAGTTGCTCACCGAGCGGCTTTCCGAGGCGCGAGTACACCGAGCGAGTGTGCTGAAGGCCTCGGCGGAAAGCGCCGGTGAGGCATACGAGAGAGAAATCGCCGCCGAGCGTCTGGCCAAGGAAATCGACCGGCTGGAGGGCGCCGAAAAGGGGCTGGTCTTCGGGCGCATCGACTGGACGGACGGCACGGCCCTGCGCATCGGGCGGATCGGACTGCAGACGGAGGAGGATGACCTGCCTCTGCTCGTGGACTGGCGCGCGAACGCGGCGCGGCCCTTCTACGAGGCGACACCGGTCCACCCGATGGACCTGCGGCGGCGCCGGCACCTGCGCCTCGAGGAGCGCACGGTCGTCTCGGTGAGCGACGAACTGCTGGACGGGACCGCCCCGACGGACGAGGACGTCGTGGGTGACGGCCCGTTGACCGAGGCGCTGTCGGCACGGCGCACGGGCAGGATGCACGCGGCCGTCGCGACGCTGCAGGCCGAGCAGGACGAGATCGTCCGCTCCGCCCACCGTGGGGTGACCGTGGTGCAGGGCGGGCCCGGCACCGGCAAGACGGTGGTCGCCCTGCACCGGGCGGCCTATGTCCTGTACGCGTTCCCGCGCGCCGCGGAGGAGGGTGTCCTGGTGGTGGGCCCGAACGCCCGGTTCCTCGACTACATCTCCCAGGTCCTTCCCTCGCTCGGAGAGAACGACGTCGTTCTGGCGACCTGCCGGGAACTGGCCGGAGTGCCCACGGACACGGTGGACCCGTTCGATACGGCGCGCCTCAAGGGCGGCTCCGACCTCGCCGACGCCTTGGCCGGCCTGCTGCGCGTCCACCAGGCCCCCGCCGGTGACTTCACCGTGCGGGTCGGACAGGAACTGGTTCACCTCTCCGGCGAGGAGGTCGCCACGGCACGCGACGCCGCCGTGGCAGCCGCACCGGGGCACAACCCCGCGCGCCAGGTGTTCAAAGAGCTCTTGGTCGACGCCGTCACCGACGCGATGCAACGAGACATGGGCGACCTCCTGGAGCAGATCGACGCCGATACCGAAAGGATGACGGGCATCAACCTCGACCGGTTCACGGGAGTCGCCCAGCGCCGTGCCGAAGGGACGGCCGACTCGGGTCCGGGCCACGAGCTGGACCTGGACGCCATCCGAGCCGATCTCCTCGACGACGCCGCCGGCGTCGACCGAGCGGTCGAGGTGTTGTGGCCGCGGCTGGTCCCCGGTGACCTCGTGAAGGCGCTCCTGACGAACGCCGACGCTCTCGCCGAACACCTGCCCCGCCTGACCGCGCAGGAGCGGTCCCTTCTGCTGCGCGGTCCGGACGCCCCGTGGACCGATGCCGATGTGCCGTTGCTGGACGAGGCGGCGAGCCTGGTCGACGGTCCCCCCGAGCGGACGTACGGGCACGTCGTCGTCGACGAGGCGCAGGAACTGACCGCCATGCAGTGGCGGATGATCGTCCGCCGCTGCCCGGCACGGGCGATGACACTGGTGGGTGACTTCGCCCAGGCAGGCCCGGTCGCGACAGCACGCGACTGGAAGGAAGCACTGAGCCCCCACGTCGGACCGCGGTTCAAACTGCACAACCTGACCGTCAGCTACCGCACCACGCAGGAGATCCTGGAGACCGTCCGGGACCTGCTCGCACGGATCGCCCCGGACCAGAAGCCCACACGGTCACTGCGAAGCGGCGAGAGCCCTCGCACCGTGACCACACCTCCGGACGGGTTGGTCACCGCCATCGTTCAGGAACTCCGCGCCCAGAGCACCGCGCACCCGGGCGAGCTTCTGGGAGTGATCTGCGCGGACACCAGGGTGAGCGAGCTGACGGCCCAGGGCATCGCTCACCACGCACGCATCGTGCCGGCGTCCGAAGCGCGCGGCCTGGAATTCGACGGGGTCGTCGTCATGAACCCCGACGAAATCATCACGGCCCGCCCCGGTGGGGAAAGGGACTTGTACGTAGCCCTGACCCGGGCCACCAAGCGCCTCTGCACAATCACCGTCCAGCCCGCCTGACGGCTCGGCGCCCGCGTCGTCGCCGCGGGCGCACCCGGCATCACGCGCCCTCGTCCAAGCCGACGACGTTCAGATCCTCTTCGCGCAGCATCCCATACGCGCTTTCCGGCGGTCGACGACGCCATGGAGTCGACCGGGGCACACCGTCGGGGCGAAGGGCTGCCCGACCGGTCGGTGGAGTTCGTTGAGGCGCATGGTCTTGCGGTCGGCCATCTCAACGAGCTGGAGTCGAACTCGCTCCCTCGAAGGATCTCCGTTTCAAGGGCGCGCGGCCTCGCCCGGTTCACCACCTGCCTCGCCCTCACCGTCCTCGACGCTTCAGCCCCGAACCCGTACGCCGCCCTGGTGATCCACATCGGCCGCTGGAACCTCGTCGAACGCACCCCGCCGACATCGAGGCCGACGTCCGAGCCGCCGCGCCGCCGCGCCGCCGGGAACCGTCGCCGGACCGGACATCACCGCCGATGCCACCGGCCTGACGCTTTCCGCGACGGTGCGGCGCGCTGACGAGCCGGGGTGATCCCCGCGGCCGGCGTCGTGTTCCTCCCTGACACGGCATCGGTCGTCAGTCGAGGCCTTCGATGATGCGGAAGTCGCGCTCGACGCCGTCAGCGAGTACGGCCAGCGCCTCCTGGTAGGCCGCACTCGCGCGTGCGGCGACCGCCTGTTCGAAGCTGTCGAACTCGATCAGGATGGTGCGCTCGGCGATTCCGGCGTCGTGTACGACGACCCGGCTGCCGCGGGTGAGCAGCCGCCCGCCCGCGGCCCTGACGGCTGGACCGGCCAGCTTGTCGTAGGCAGCAAGCCTCTCAGGGTCTGTGATGGTGCGGTAGACGCTGACCCAGTAGCCCTTGGCCACGGTACCTCCCGTGTTCGGAATTGATGTTCAGAAGCATGCTCAGATCCATGGCCGGCGCGCTGTGGGTCAGCGAGCCGACGGACGGCGTCGAGGTCGGACGGCTTCGACCAACCGGCTGGGGCTGCGAGCCAGAGCCGGTCGAGTCGATGACCGGCCTCGCCGGAAGGGCGGCGGCCCGAACTGGAACGAAGAGGAGCCGACGAGCAGGGACGAGTCGCACCAGCACGACGTGGTCGGCCATCAACCCTGAGGCCCTGCCACAGATGCCGCCAGAACTGGCCGGGCTCTCACAGGAGCAGTTCGACCTGCGGCGCACCGGCACCCTCGCCTTGAGCACGCGGGCCTCAGCGCATGACCGTGCGCACGATCGCTGCCTGGCCGCCGACTCGGATCCGGTGTCCCGTGCGGTCGCGGTGGACGGTCGCTGTGATGGTGGACGGGCTGCCGAGGTGGTCACCCATGTCGACAGCGAGGTGGTGTGTGCCGAACCCGGCAGCATGCGCTGCCAGGCAGGCCGTGCTGTTGGCGTTGGCGATGTCCTCGAGGACGCCGATCGACGGCGCGAACATCCGGGCTGCTGCTCGGCCGTGTCGGTCCGGGGGCGAGTAAACGTAGCAGCCCAGCAGACCGTAGCGGTCACAGGCTTCGCTCAACAGGGTTGAGTCCGGCGTGAGTTCGGCCAGTGCGGCGCGGGATCGGATGGGCAGCAGAAGCCTCGGCCGCCCGTTCGACGCCACGCAGGCATCGCCGGCGACCGCGTCCTCCGTCAGTCCGAGGCCGCCTGCGACTGCCCTCAGTTCGGGTCCACCGGCGCTACGCAGGCTGACCGGGCCCGGGTCGAACGACGCCGTCAGGCCGTCACCGTTTCGGCTTGCCCGACCGTCGAAGCTGCGGTGGGCCGTACGCAGGACGGCGCGGTAGTCGTGGTCGCCACCTTCCCGTTCGGCGAGCACGGCGAGGGCGGCGACGGTGCCGTGGCCACAGGCGGGCAGTTCGTCCTGGGCGGTGAAGAACCGCAGTGTGTACGCGGGCTGACGACGCTCGATTCCGGTCGCGCGGAGGAAGACGGCGTGCGATGTTCCCAACTCCGCGGGAATGCGGCATCGCTCCTCGTCGGTGAACGGCGCATCATCCAGAACGGCGGTCGGGCTGCCACCCGCGCCGTCTCGCTGACACGCGTCGACGACCGCTACCTCGGACATGGCACCGGGCCGGTGGTCAGCAGCATGGTCAGGTCCAGTGCGGGCGCGCTGTGCGTCAACGCCCCGACCGAGATGAGGTCGACGCCCGTCCCGGCGATGGCGAGAACCGTGTCCAGGCGGATGGTGCCCGAGGCCTCCAGCAGGATCCGGGAAGCGTCGGCCCGCCCGGCCCGGACCTTCACGACCTGCTCGATGTCGGCCACCGGCATGTTGTCGAGCATGATCCAGCGGGCTCCGGCGTCGAGGGCCTCGACGGCCTGGGTGACGGTCTGCACCTCGACATCGCTCTCCACGGTCTGCCCGGTGCGCGCCATCCCGCGCCCGACCGCCTCGATCGCGGCGGTCACCCCGCCCGCCGCGGCGATGTGGTTCTCCTTGAGCAGGACCATCGCCGCGAGATCGAGGCGGTGGTTGTGGCCGCCGCCGGCGGTGACCGCGTACTTGTCCAGGGCGCGCAGGCCCGGCGCCGTCTTGCGCGTGTCCAGGATGCGCGCCCTGGTCCCTGCCACAGCTTGGACGTAGCGGTCGGTCAGCGTCGCGATGCCGCACATGCGCTGCAGGAAGTTCAGCGCCGTACGCTCCCCGGTGATCAGGCTGCGCGCCGAACCGGACAGGTGCACCAGGACCTGGCCGTCGGCCAGTCGGGCGCCGTCGGCGACGGCCGGCTCGACCTTGACCTCGGGGTCGACCTGCGCGAAGACCTCGGCGACCACGGGGAGGCCGGCGGCGATGCCGCTTTGCCGGGTGCGGATCTCGGCCGTGGCCGCCAGGTCCTCGGGCACGCTCCACACGGTGGTGATGTCCTTCCCTGACGCGTCCTCGGCCAGGGCGGCAGCGGCGGCGGCCCGTGCTGCCGCCGAGGGAAACTCGGTCGTCGTCATCTGGTCTCCAGCTCTGAGCGGACGTTGGCTTGGTGGCGGCAACCGCTGACGAGGCAGCACTGAAGTTCCGCTGGGCCGGCTGACAGGACCTGGTGGATCCTGTACTCGATCTCCCGCGCGCCGTCACCCGTCCCCCCGCCACGAACAGGTTCCGGGTGAGCCGTCCGTGCGACTCGGCGCCGACGTCGAACTCGGGGCGCCATGCGCATGTACTGGTCCTCCCAGCCGGTCCCGCCTCCGTCGACCCGGGCTTTCAGGAACGCCTCTCTCCCAGGTCGTCAGGACAGGTGCCGCAACAGCCCCCTCCGTTTCGATTTCCGAAGCGGTCACCGATGCTAGTGTGTCGGAATTCGAAGCGTCAACCCTGGAGAGCTGGACACCCCGACATGGCAACACCCAGGCCTGGCAATCCTGTTCGCGGCTCGACCACCGGCCGCCCCCTCATGGCCGCACTCGATCTGTTCGGGCGGCGGTGGAGTCTGCGCATCCTGTGGGAGCTTCACGCGGGTCCGCTTGGATTCCGCCCCTTGCAGAAGCGGTGCGACGACATGTCCTCCAGCGTGATGCGGCAGCGCCTGACCGAACTGCTGGACGCCCAGGTGATTCACCAACTACCGGACAGCCGCTACGAGCTCACCCCTCTGGGACAGGAGGCGCGCCACGCCCTGGGCCCCCTCGCCCACTGGGCGGGGCGCTGGGCGGCCACGATCGACCCGCAAGGGGCGAACCACACCGACGACCAGTCCGCCGGCCGCGTCTCACATCCGGACACCGTGGGCGACGGGACGCCGGAGAGGGACTCCGCGGACTGACGCCCCACCTCGGATCGGAGGCGGGGCGGGACCGCCGGGCCACGAGGTTGCCGTGGCTCGGCCGAGCGCCGGGGACAGGCGCGAAACCTCCGTCAATCCTGGCGGGGGAGCCAACGTGCTCAAGAAGCTGGGCACTCATCGTTCGGGAAGCTTCCGGCCCAGGCAGGAGAGCGGAGACAAAGCCATCACCGCTGGGGCACACCACCAGGAGGAACCAGTGTCATACCCGCAACCGCTCACCCCCGAGGAGAAACTCGCCGACGCGAAGAAGCAGCTGAGCCTCCCGCGTATCGTCGTGATCTGCGGCTCCACCCGTTTCATGACCGAGATGACCGAGGCCGATCTGCGGGAGACCAAAGCCGGAAAGATTGTCGTCAAGCCGGGTTGCGACATGAAGTCGCCGCACGAACTTTGGTCCGATCCTGTCGAGGCCGAGGCGCTGAAGGTTCGACTCGACGATCTGCACCGGGCGAAGATCCGGCTCGCTGATGAGGTGCTCGTAGTCGGCGACTACATCGGAGACAGCACCCGAGCCGAAATCGCCTACGCCCGGTCGCTGGGCAAGCCCGTGCGGTTCACCCACCCCGAAGTCGACCCCGACGCCTGACCGCCCACCCCCCACCCTCCGCAGGCACCCCTTGGGGATGATCTCCGTAAGCAGGTGTCTCCGGCTCAGGACTTACCACACCGGCTTCCTGCGACTCGTCTGCCGCCGTGGCCGGCTGGGCGGCAATGAGCGGGAGGTACGGCTCCGTCTCGGTGCCGAAAAGTTCGTTGAGGTGAGCGCAGAAGTCAGCGAGGTGGCCGGGAACGGCCCGCAGCATGACGTAGCCGACGTTGGGGCCGCCGGTGTAGCCGAACAGGTGGGTGGGGTCATCGTTGACCCTCAGCAACACGTCGATGGCGCGGCGGACGACATCGAGGACCACCCATTCCGCTTCGTCCCCGCTGAGCGTGCGGACGCTCCGGCCGAGCGATGTTCCGCGCGTGATCAGCTCCTTGGACTCCTGGTGGTGGCACTGCCGCCGGCCGGGTGGAGCGCGACACGAGTCGGATGGCGCCCGGGGACCCTGCGGACGACGGCCTGGTGCGGTCAGATCGCCTGTACGGGTTGGTAGTTCGGCTGCCACATGGCCGCGCGGACCCGGGTGTCGAGCTCGTCGCCGATGGTGACGCGCGCCACCCCGTCGCGCGCGGCGACGCGGGCGACTGCCGTGGCCACGGCAGCGGAGGTCTCCCTCAGCTGCTGAATGGGCGGCAGGAGCGGCGCACCGGGGGTGGTCGGGTCGACCTGTGCGGCGACCGCGTGGGCCGCGGCGGTGAGCATGCCATCGGTGATACGGGTGGCTCGGGCCACGATGGCGCCGAGGCCGAGACCGGGGAAGACCAGCGCGTTGTTGGCCTGTCCGATCCGGTGGGTCGTGCCGTCGTGGGTGACGGGCGCGAACGGACTGCCGGTGGCCACCAGGGCCCGGCCGTCGGTCCAGGCGAGCAGGTCGGAGGGCGTCGCCTCGGCGAGCGGCGTGGGGTTGGACATGGGCAGGATGATCGGGTGTCGGACGAACGCGGCCATCTCGCGGACGACCGGTTCGGTGAAGGCGCCGCCCTGGCCGGAGGTGCCGATGAGAACGGTCGGTCCGACCCGGTGCACGACCTCCGCCAGCGCGATGCCGCCGACCTTCGGGTCGCGTGCCCAGTCGGCTACCTCTCCGGCGGGGCGTGCGTAGGGGGCCTGGAAGTCCCGCATGCCGGCCATGTCGTCGGTGAGCACGCCGTGCCGGGCGATGCACCAGATCCGACGGGTGGCCTCGCCTGGCGTCAGGCCGTCGGCGATGAACGCGTCGCGCAGCTGGTCGGCGATGCCGACACCTGCCGTGCCCGCGCCGAAGATCACCACCCGGTGCTCCCGCAGCGGCGTGCCGCTCGCCCGCACACCGGACAGCACCGCCGCCAGGTTCACCGCACCCGTGCCCTGGACGTCGTCGTTGAAGGTGAGCACCTGGTCGCGGTAGCGCGCCAGGATGCGCCGCGCGTTGTCCGGCCCGAAGTCCTCCCAGTGCAGCAGGGCGCCGGGGAAGAGCCGGGTCGCGGTGTCCACATAGGTCCGGACGAACGCGTCGTAGGTCTCCCGGTCGACCCTGGGGTGGCGGTTGCCGAGGTAGAGCGGGTCCTCCAGCAGTTCCTTGCGGTTGGTGCCCACGTCGAGCACCACGGGCAGGGTGCGGGCCGGATCGATGCCGCCTGCGGCGGTGTACACGGCGAGCTTGCCCACCGAGATGTTGATACCGCCCACCCCCCAGTCGCCGATGCCCAGGATGGCTTCGCCGTCGGTGGCGACGATCAGGTCGACGTCCTCCGGTCCCAGGCCGGTGGCCCGCAGCGAGCGTTCGACGTCCTCGGGCGCGTCGACCGACAGGTAGACCCCGCGGGGTCGCCGGTACTGGGAGCTGTAGCGCTCGATCGCGGTGCCGACGGTCGGGGTGTAGACGATCGGCAGCATCTCGTCCAGGTGCTCACTGACCAGCCGGTGGAACAGAACCTCGTTGCGGTCCTGCAGGGCGGTCAGGTTCACGTGTTTGGCCAGGTCGTCAGGCTGTGCCCGGAATTGCGCGTAGGCGCGGGAGGACTGTTGCCCGAGCGTGAGCACCTGTGGCGGGAGGAGGCCGACGAGGTCGAGCGCCCGCCGTTCGTCCTCGGTGAAGGCGGTGCCCTTGTTCAGCCGGGCATCGGTCAGCACGGCCCGGCCCCTGGCCGTCGTGTCCCATCGCCGTTCACGGGCGTTCCACCGGGTCGGCACCGTGTTCATGACTGTCTCCTCGGAATTGACCCGATGCCGTGTGGCATCGGGATGCGCGGTTTCGAGCCGACCCGTGATGCGGGCTGACCGGTGGGGCCGTGCTCATCCCGGTCCGGCCAGACGCTCACGGAACCACTCGGTGGCGGCACCACTCGTCGTGTCGAAGGCCGCGACCTGGGCGTCGAAGTGGTCACCGGCACACATCGCCAAGAGATCCGACCGGCGCCGGGAACCTGGCCTGAACGCCGGCGTAGAACCCCCGCACGTACAGGAGATCCGACGGGTTCACGGGGGTCGCCAGAATGCGCATCCTCGCCTGCCCGTCCCCCGGCTCCGGAACTGGCACGTCCTCGACTTCCAGAACCTCGGACGGCTCACCGTGTCGAGCGGACCGAATAGCCCTCATCACCACGACCCCACTCAAAAGCACTACTGGATTACCGGGCAATCTGTTCGTCGTTGGGACCGGGAAACGGTGCAGGGAGCGTTGCTTGAAATGTGCTGGAGGCCGCCGGCCGCGCCATGGCGAATGGGCATGCCGGCCCCGCCCTCCGCGAGGAGGCTAGGCGAGCGTGCGTATCGGTCGTCCCGCCTGGAAGGCGGCGATGTCCTCGACCGAGTCGCGGTAGAAGAGGTCGTAGAGTTCGCGGGTCACGTAGCCGATGTGCGGGGTGAGCACGGTGTTCGGCAGCGTGCGGAAGGGGTGGTCGGCGGGCAGCGGTCCGACGTCGTAGACAATGAGCGCAGCGCACCTGATGGCCTTGCGCCGCAAGGTGTCCAGCAGAGCGTCCTGATCGATGATCGGGCCCCGCGAGGTGTCATAGTCGTCGAGAATCGCGACCTTCACAGCGGTCATGCTACGGCGCTCCTGGTGGTGCGGCGAGTGGAGGGACGGTGAGGCGCGGGAGGCACGGTCGACGGTGCCGCGGCCCGTTCCCGGGAGTGCCGGGTGGTACGTTCCGGCGCGCCTTCAGTTCATGCGTGGCGTCCTCTCATGAGCAATCCGACGGCACCGCCCGGGCAGCCGGCAGGAGCGTGGCCAGTCCATGAGGACGCGCCTCGCCCGGCCCGGAGGCAGCACGCCCCCGGGCCGGGCCTTTCGGCGGGCGCACCTTGGCTGACCTGCAACAACTCCGTCAAGCAACAGCCTTCTGCACGCTCTGTGCAGATTGTGCAACAGAGCCCGGAGAGGGCTGTCCGCCACCCGGATCACGTCCCTAGGATCACCTCCGCAACGCACCTCACACGGGACGAGAGAACATGAGCAACGAGTTCGGCGGCCTGCTCGGCATCGCACAGCAGCTGTTCAGCGACACGCCGCAGCAGGGCCACGGCGAACACCACGACAACTTCCTGATGGACCTGGGGCAGAAGCTGATGGACGGCCACCAGCCCGTGCAGGAGGGCGTCGTTTACGACATCGACGAGAAGTTCTTCTCCCCGACCCACGACTTCTGGATCGAGCGCAACGGTGAGCGCGTCTTCCAGGTCGACGAGAAGATGTTCAGCTTCAGCGGTGCGATCGCCCTCCAGGACCCTGAGGGCAACGAGCTGTACCGGATCTCCGAGAAGATCATGACGCTCCGGGACATCCGCTACATCAAGCGCGGCGAGCAGACCATCGCCACCGTGAAGAAGGCGCTCTTCTCGCCGCTGGTCTACAAGTTCACCGTGACGTTCGAGAACGGCGCGGAGATCCACGTCACCGGCAACATCACCGACCACCAGTACGCCATCACCTACGGCGAGCAGGAGATCGCACACATCTCCCGCGAGTGGTCGCTGCTGAGCGAGCACTACTCGGTCAAGATCATCCCCGGCCAGGACGACGCGCTGCTCCTCACCGTCGCCGCCTGCGCCGAGGCCATGGTCCTCGACGACTGATCCACCCCGCGCCACCCCACGACGCCGACGCCCCTCGTCCACCGTTGCCACCGGCACCGGCACGAGGGGCGTCCTCGGTATTTCGACGCGTTCACCGCGTGGAAGCGGCGGTGAACCGTGCACGCCAGTCGGGTTCACGGACGCACGAGTCCACCCGCACGCGGCAGAGGCCGGACACGGGCGACGAGCAGGGCGACGTCGTCGTGTCCGCTCTCGTGGTGCAGGGCGCCGAGGAGGAGGTCGCAGGTCTCCTCCGGGGAGCTGCGGGACCGACCGAGGAGGTCGGTGAGCGTCGCGAGGCGAGTGTCGATGTCGTGCTCGCGCGTCTCCACCAACCCGTCCGTGTAGAGCACGAGTTCGTCCCCGACGGCGAGGTCGAGAAGGGTGTCGCGGAAGGCGACGCCGCCGACTCCCAGGGGTGCGCCGGTGGGCAGGTCGAGCAGGACCGGCGGGCGGCCCGGGCGGGTGCGGACGGGGGGCAGGTGCCCGGCGCAGGCGATGCGGCAGCGGTGGCGGCGGGGGTCGTAGACCGCGTAAACGCAGGTGGCGATGGACTCGCCGAGGCCGGCGGCGATCCCGTCGAGGTGGGTGAGGACAGCGGCGGGCTCCAGGTCGAGACCAGCCAGGGTCCGTGCGGCGGTGCGCAGTTGGCCCATGGTGGCGGCGGCGTTGATGCCGCTGCCCATGACGTCACCGACGACCAGGGCGGTCGCGTCGGCGCTCAGCGGGATGACGTCGAACCAGTCGCCGCCGACTTCTCCGACGCTCGCCGCCGGCTCGTAGCGGTAGGCGACCTCCAGTCCGGGCGGCTGCGGAGGCGGGCCGGGCAGCAGGTGGCGCTGGAGGGCGAGCGCGGCGTGGCGCTGGCGCTGGTACCAGCGGGCGTTGTCGATGGCGACGGCAGCGCGGGCGGCGAGCTCGCCGGCCAGTACCAGGTCGTCGTGGTCGAACGGCTGTGGGTTGCGGGCACGTTTGAGGTCCAGTGCGCCGAGGACCTGGCCCCGGGCACGCAGCGGCACGGCCAGGTAGGAGTGGAGGTGGGCCTGCCTGAGCAGTTCGGCGGCCTGTTCGTCGCGGGCGATACGCGTCAGGTCGTGGTCGGTGACGTGGGCCAGCAGGATCGGGCGGCCGGTGCGGGCACAGCGGGTGACCAGGCGGGTGGCGTCGTAGCGGGCGATCTGTCCGACGGAGTCGGCGGCCTCGGTGGCGGGCGTGGGGTACGCAGCCTTGACGGCGAGGGCCCGGAACAGGGCCGGGCTGCCCTTGCCGGCCGGGGGCTGGCTGTCGGTGAGGACGGTTTCCAGGATGTCGACGGCGGCGATGTCGGCGAATTCGGGGACGAGGACGTCGGCGAGTTCGCGGGCGGTGATGTCGAGGTCGAGGGTGGTGCCGATGCGTTCGGAGGCGTCGGCGATCACGGTGAGGCGCCGCCGGGCCGCGGCCGCGGCGGTGGCGGCCCGGTGCTGCTCGGTGACGTCGACGACTGTGAGGGCGACGCCGATCACGCGGTGGGCGGGGTCCTCCAGACGGTAGAAGGACGCCGACCAGGCGTGCTCGACCTTGGGGTCGGCGTGGGTGTGTCCGGTGGTGAACTGGTTCAGCAGCGGCGTGCCGGTGGCCAGCACCTCCCGCATGGCCGCCTCGATCGCGTCGATGTCGAGGAACGGCAGGGCCTCCCGGACGGTACGGCCCAGGTGCTGGGCGGCGGGCAGTCCGTTGATGCGTTCCAGCGTCGGGTTGACCAGCACGTAGCGCAGGTCGGTATCCATCACCGCCAGGCCGATCGGGGACTGTTCCACCAGCCGCAGCGACAGTGCGAGGTCCCGTTCCAGGCGCCGCAGCGTGGCCTGGGCCGAGGCCAGGCCGAGCGCGTAGTACCGGCCGCTCTCGTCCTCCAGGCGCATGTTGCGGAACTCGGCCAGCAGCGTGGACCCGTCCTTGTGCCGCACCGGGAAGACCCCGGCCCACGCCCCGCCACCGGCCATCACCTGCGCGAACAGCGACAGCACCAGCTCCAGGTGCTGCTCGTCGACCAGCACCTGCGCGGCGGGGCGGCCGAGGGCCTCGGCCGCCCGGTAGCCGAACAGGTCCTCGGCCTGCGGGCTCCACAGCACGATCCGCCCCTGCGCGTCCAGCACCACCGCGGCGACACCCAGCACGTCCAGCAGCCCGCCCGGCTCCATCGCGGGATCCCGGCCCGACGAGGCCGCTCCCGACGGCACCGCGTGCCCAGCCTCCATCCGGCCACCTCCTCCCACCGACGCGCACCCGCCCGCAGCGACGGCGACGGCGCCGGTTCACTTCATCGTCCCTCCGCGGACCGAAGCCGCCAGCCGGACGCGGCTCGGGCGAGAGGCGCTTCACGGCGTCCGACCATCTGCGGCAGCGTCCAGTCGGATCAATCCCGGCTCAGTGCCGACTCACCGGCGCACCATCGACTGACGGCTCCGCGCAGCTCAGTCGCAGGGCCGCCGCCGGACAGCTCCTGTCTCGATCGGGCCTTGCCCGATCACAGCTCTGGACCGCCGCGGAAGTTCACGCTGCGTGACCAGGCCGGCCATCCCCTTGCTGACCACCATGGACGGGTGCGCCACCGACGGCAGGCCCCGGAGACGGCCGTGAGGCGCCCTGGCCGCACGCGCGTGGAGACGGCGGTGGCCGGGTCCGGCCGCAGGGCTAGCGGGCAGGGATCCGAGGCGCGCGGTCGGCGAAGCCCGGCACGAGGGGTGCGATGACCTGCTGGGTCGGGTTGGTGCCGTCGTCGTTGTCGTCGCCCGAGTTCACCGAGGCGGTGATCGAGCTCGTCACCCAGGAGAACAGGCCGAGGAGGATGAAGACGACGAGCAGGCCGCGCCCGGCGCCGCTCAGGACGAGCGGGCGGGTGGCCGACACCGGGCCGTCCGGCTCGCTGCCCGGCTCCTCCCCGAACAGGCGCTTGGGGTAGGCGGAGGAGAGCATCACCAGGTAGGCGGTGTAGCGCATCCGGTAACGCAGGATCGCGGTCGTCGCCTCGTACAGCGGCTGCGGCATCCGGCCGAGGACCAGCACCACGAGCCAGCTGATGAACGACACCGTCCACCACCCCGCGTTCACCAGGCCCTGCACGACCGAGGCCGGGATGACGAGGATGATGCGGAACAGGACGGCGAGCCGGTTCAGCGCACCCGGGCGCAGACGGATCTGCACCGGGTACTCGGGCGCGCTGAACCGGAACGGCGGGTAGCGGTCCACGGTGAGCATCAGGTACGCGGCGACGCGGGTGTCGTACGGGAGGAACGCGGTCAGGTAGTCCGCCACGAAGCCGGGCAGCCGGCCGAGCACCAGCGCGCCGAACCAGCCGATGACGGTGACGAAGAACGCCACCACCGACAGCACCCACACCACCACGAACTGGGGGATCAGCAACAGGGCGCGCAGCAGCACCGTCCAGCGGTTCTGCGGTCCGGACGCCGGCATGTCCAGCACCGGGAGCCACTCACGGCTGACGGGGGCGGGGGGTGCCTGCCACATCCGGGCCTCCACGGTCTCGGGACGACGGGCCCCGGCGGTCGGGCGCGGCCGGGTGCCCTCCGAAGATCGCAGCACCCCGCCCGTCCCGCGCGCCACGCTGCGCCGGACGGGTCAACCGGCTCGGGCCGATCACGGGGACTGCCACCCGGGGTGGACTCCGGATCGTCCGCCCGCGCGCGGGCTCCGTGAATGCCCACCTGACGACACGTCGGCCCACTGGACTCGCCATCCGTCATCTGACCAGTGGAAGGCGAACCGCCACCGCGGTGCCGGAAGACCGCGTCGCGAGGGGCGGTGCGTCGAAGGTGGCCGAGATCATCCCCGGTTCCCGTGCCGACAACCGTGTGAGCAGGCGCCCGGCACACGCGGACGCATCGTCAAGCATCCCACCTGGCACGGCAATGCCTTCACCAACCTTTCCACCACCCCCCTTGCCCCGCTCATGACAGTCGGCCATCCTGTACTGCCACCCATCAACGGCCGCCCCCACGGCCTGGGTTGGGTGTGAGCCTCCTGTTCGTCCCCTCACGAAGGAGCCAGCATGCGCAGATTCCTGATACGCGTCGCCACCCTCTCGGCAGCGGCCGCGACTCTCGTCGTCCCCGCCGCGCCGAGCACTGCGGCGGCCGCGCAGGGACTCTCGTTCCGCCCCTTGCAGTACAACACCAACGGCTACAACTGGGGCGGCTACGCCGCCACGGGCAGCGGCTTCAGTTCGGTGTCGGCGTCCTGGACCGAGCCGGACGCGACCTGCAACTCCACCAACGACCTCTACGCCCCCTGGGTCGGCATCGACGGGTACGGCTCCTCCACCGTGGAGCAGACCGGGGTGGCGACCGACTGCTCCAGTGGCAGCCCCGTGAACCAGGCCTGGTACGAGATGTACCCGGCGAGCCCCGTCTACCTGAGCCTCAGCTCGTACCCGGTGTCGGCCGGCGACCACATCACCGCCTCGGTGACCTACGCCGGAAGCAGCAGGTACACCCTCAAGCTGACCGACTCCTCGCGGGGCTGGACCTACAGCACGACCAAGTCCCTCTCCGCGCAGCGGACCAGCGCCGAAGTCATCATCGAGTCGCCGACCGGCTCCTACCCCGACTTCGGTACGCTGAACTTCACTTCGGCCACCGTCAACGGCAAGTCCCTCGGATCCTCCGGTCCGGTCGCGCTCGACCCCAGCTCCAACGGCGCTTACGAGGCCAGCACCAGCGGGCTCGGCTCCGGCGGCACCAGCTTCTCCGAAACGTTCCTGCAGGAGTAATCGCCCCAGCGTCCCGGACCTCACCTCAAGGGCCCGCCGCCTTCCGGCGGCGGGCCGGCGGCGTACCGCTTCAGCCCGGCACGATCGCCCCGCTCTCGTGGGCCACGATGACCAGTTGGGTCCGGTCCCGGGCGGCGAGCTCGGCGAGCAGCCTCCCGACACGGGTCTTCACGGTCGCCATGCTGACGGCGAGGCGGTCCGCGACGGTGGGATACCCGGCATCCACCCAGTGCTCGGCGGGCAGGCAGTCCCCCACCCGCTGACATCCGGGGGCCTCCGCATGTCAGCGGGCGGCGGCGCGGGCGTGCGGGCGGGCGAGGTTGTCGGGGTGGAGGATCTCGCCGAGCTGCGTCTCGGTGAGCAGGCCTCGGCGCAGGACCAGGTCGTGGACGGAGACCCCGGTGGTCAGTGCCTCCTGGGCGATGGCGGTGGCGTTCTCGTAGCCGATGTGCGGGTTGAGGGCGGTGACCAGGCCGATCGAGTGCTCGACCAGGTGGGCGAGGTGGTCGCGGTTGGCGGTGATGCCGGCCACGCAGCGCTCGGCAAGGATCCGGCAGCCGGCCCGCAGGTGGGTGAGGCTCTTCAGCAGGCTGTGCGCGATGACCGGTTCGAAGGCGTTGAGCTGGAGCTGGCCGGCCTCGGCGGCGAAGGTGACGGTCAGGTCGTTGCCGATCACCTCGAACGCGATCTGGTTGACCACCTCGGGGATCACCGGATTGACCTTCCCCGGCATGATGCTCGAACCCGCCTGCACTGCGGGGAGGTTGATCTCACCGAGGCCGGTACGCGGGCCGGAGGAGAGCAGCCGCAGATCGTTGCAGGTCTTGGAAAGCTTCACGGCGATCCGCTTGAGCACGCCGGACAGCTGAACGAACGCGCCGGCGTCCTGGGTCGCCTCGACCAGGTCTCCGGCGACGACCACAGGGATGCCCGTGATGGCGCCGAGGTGGGCACAGGCGGTGGCCGCGTAGGCGGGGTGGGCGTTGAGGCCGGTGCCGATGGCGGTGCCGCCGAGGTTGATCTCACGGATCAGCTCGCAGGCCTCGGCCAGTCGGCCGCGGTCCTCCTCCAGCATGACCGCGAAGGCGGCGAACTCCTGACCGAGCGTCATGGGTACGGCGTCCTGGAGCTGGGTGCGGCCCATCTTGAGGACGTCCGCGAACTCCTCCGCCTTGGCGGCGAAGGCATCGCGCAACTCGGCCATGGTGTCCAGCAGTTCGCGGGCGGCGAAGTGCAAGGCGATCTTGACGGCGGTCGGGTAGACGTCGTTGGTGCTCTGGCCGGAGTTGACGTCCTCCAGCGGGTGCAGGAACCGGTACTCGCCCTTGGCGTGGCCGAGGATCTCCAGCGCGCGGTTGGCCACGACCTCGTTGGCGTTCATGTTGGTCGAGGTGCCCGCGCCGCCCTGGATCACGTCGACGACGAACTGGTCGTGCCAGCGCCCGCCACGGATCTCCTCGCAGGCCTGCGCGATCGCCTCGGCCTTGCGGCCCTCCAGCAGGGCCAGGTCACGGTTGGCCAGCGTGGCGGCCTGCTTGACGCAGGCCAGCGCGGTCACCAGCGACGGGTAGGCGGCGACGGGGGTGCCGGTGACGGGGAAGTTCTCCACCGCCCGCAGCGTGTGGATCCCGTAGTAGGCGGAGGCCGGAACGTTCCGTTCGCCCAGCAGGTCGTGTTCGGTACGAACATCGGGCCCGGCATCGGCATCGACGCCGATACCGGTGCCGGCGGGCGCGGTGGGGCTGCTGAAGGCAGGGGACATGGGGGTTCCGTTCCTGGGGTCGGAGGCTCGGTGGCCACGGCGGCTGTCGGGCGCGGACCGCCGTGCGGAGCGCCGACCGAGGGCTGCGCGGTCGCTGCGGTCGCTGCGGTCGCTGCGGTCGCTGCGGTCGCAAGATTAGGCCGAATCGTCCGCAATCGGTTTGCCACTTCAGGCTCGCTCCCGACCAGATGTGGTGGATAATCGCGCCATGGACCAGATCGACAGGGCAATCTTGCGCGAGCTTCAGATCGACGGCCGGCTGACCATCCAGGAGCTCGCCCAGCGGGTCGGCCTCACGTCCTCCCCGTGCATGCGACGCGTGCGGCAGCTCGAACAGGACGGGGTGATCGAGGGCTACCGCGCGATCGTCAACCCGGACGCGGTCGGCCGCGGCTTCGAGGTGCTCGTCTCGGTCGAACGCGACACCCGCTCGGTCGCGGCCTTCGAGGCCGAGCTGTTGGAGATCCCGGACGTCGTCGAGGCCTACCGGCTGATGGGCAGCCCCGGCTGCCTGCTGCGCGTCGCGGTCGCCGACCTCGCGGCCTACGAGAAGCTCTGGACCGACCGGCTCACCACGCTCACCGGGGCCACCGCCGTCAACTCGCAGATCATCATGAAGCCGATCAAGCAGCCGCGCGGCCTGCCGGTCGACCGTTGAGCCACACCCTCACGCCACCGAGCGGCGCCGACTCACCGACGACGCGGTCACCTGGCCCCGGGCCGGGCGAGCGCTGCCGTCCGATCGGGGTGAGGCCGTCGAACGACGGTGCATTCGACGGCCTTCCGGTGCGCCTCAGGTCAGGGCCTTGGCCTGCCAGTACGCGAACTGCTGGAGCGGGTCGCCGTCGAGCGACCACGGCCAGGCGGTGACGGTGTCGCCGATCATGCGGAAGGTGTCACCCGCCTCGCGCACGCGGCCGGCCTGGACCGCAGCGTAGGCGAGCAGGTTGAGGTCGGCCAGGGCCGCCGCGTGGCGCAGGCGGCCCTCGCGGGGCCAGGTGATCAGTGCGGTGTCCAGTGCGCCGGCGGCCCGGATCTGCGTCCACTGGCGGCGGGCCATCAGCGCCTCGACGCCGCCCTTCGCCGTCGTGCGGGTGTACTCGTCGACCAGGGCGGTCAGCTCGACGCCCACGACCGGCGCGGCCGGCGGCGCGGAGGCGCGGAGCGTGTCCACGAAGTCCAACTGGCTGCTCCGCGAGCCGCACTCCTCCGGCGACAGGTAGCGCAGCATCTGCAGGTAGGCCTCACGGTTCCAGGGGTCGCGCGCGGTCACCTCGGCCCAGACGGCGAACAGCTCACGCGACTCGGCCCGCATCAGGCGCAGGATCCCGAGCAGTACCACCCAGGGCGCCGGATCGGCGGGATGGGCGTCGGCGGCGCGGTAGCAGCACTCGGCGGCCGCCCGGGCGTCCTCCATGCCCCCGGCCTGGCGGCCGCGGACCAGCTGGACCCACGCGTCGAAGACCAGCGGGTCCGCGCCGCGCGGGCGGCGCAGCCGCCAGGAGCGGGCGAACGTCGACGGCGCGGCGGCCTCGGCGAGCACAGCGAAGCGGTGCCCGCGGCGGTCCCAGTCGGTGCCGGCCTCCTGAAGCAGCCGCTCGACCTGGTCGACCTGGATGTCGTCCGGCCCCAGCCGCCCGATGGAATTCAATTGTCGCCGCACGCGGCCGAGTTGGACGTCATCGAGCTCCGTCCGCACTCGCGGACCGGAAGCGCGGAGCCTTCGGAATATCGACACGCGCCGCAGCGTAGGACCCTGGGGGAAATTCGGAAAGCCCCCGAGAGCGAATTGTTATTCAACGGCCGGCGGGCCGGCACAGTGATTTTCATGAGAAAAATGATTGCGCGTCAGTAGCATTCGTTCGCCGTTGAGGAATTCCGTCCGACCCGCGATGCGGGCGCCGCGAGGTGACATGGCGAGGGAGTGGCGCAACCGCGGACGGACACGGCGTGCCCGTGGGGCCGCAGCGCGCGGCTGCGGCCCCACGGGGGCGTGCGATGAGGGTCAGGAGGCGTTGAGGGCGGTGTCGTCGATCACGAAGCTGGTCTGCAGCGAGGCGTCCTCGGTGCCGGTGAACTTGATGGTCACCGTCTGCCCGGCGAAGGCGGAGAGGTCGTAGCTCTGCAGGGTGTAGCCGTTGGCCGCGTTCACGTTGGAGAAGGTGGCCAGGGTGGTGGAGTTGGCCTGGACGGTGAGCTTGTCGTAGGCCGTCGTACCGGTCTCCGCGGTGTCGATGTGCAGCCAGAAGGAGAAGCCGGCCTTGCAGCCGGCCGGGATCTTGAGGGTCTGGCTCAGGGTGTCGGTGTGGGTGCTTCCGTAGCCGTCGAGCCAGGCCTTCCAGGAGCCGGAGTGGGCGGGCTCACTGGCGGAGTTGTCGATCACGCCCGCGGTCGCGGTCCAGGGCGAGGCGCTACCGGTCTCGAAGCCGGGGTTGCCGAGGAGCTGGCCGGCGCCGGTGCAGCTGCCGCCGCCCGAGGTGGAGACCGTCCAGGAGAAACCGGCGCTGCCGGAGGCGTTGGTGGCGTCCTTCGCGGTGACCGTCACGTTGTAGGTCCCGGCCGTGGACGGCGTGCCGGTGATCAGGCCGGTGCCGGCGTTGATGGACAGTCCGGCGGGCAGGCCGCTGGCGCTGTAGCTCAGGGTCTGACCGGAGGCCGAGTCGCTCGCGTTGACCTGCAGGCTGACGGCGGTGCCGACGGTGCCGCTCTGGTTGCCCGGGTTGGTGACGGTGACGGTGTTGCCGGTGCTGCCGCCTCCGTTCTTGAAGGCCGTCAGGCCGTTGGGGGTGCCGAGGCCGGTCGGGCCGTCGTACCCGGCGCCGGCGGTGCACAGGTAGGACGGGGAGCAGGTGCCGTTGGCGCCGCTGGTCACGTCGTTCAGCGAACCGGCTTGCTGGTAGGGGTACTTGGACGGGTAGTCGCTCGCGCCCGGGGTGCCGGCGTCGGCGTAGACGGCGGCGATGATCGGGGAGGATGCGCTGGTGCCGCCGTAGACGGCCCAGCCGCTGCCGCCGTAGGTCTGGTAGACCGCGACGCCGGTGGCCGGGTCGGCGACCGCCGACACGTCCGCGACGGTGCGGTTGGCGCAGCCGCTGTCGGTCTGCCAGCTCGGCTTGGAGTCGTAGGCGGAGCAGCCGGAGCCGGCACCGTTGCCGCCCGAGCTGGAGCCCCAGACGGACTCGCTCCAGCCGCGGGCGCTGGAGTCGCGGGTGAGCGAGGTGCCGCCCACGGCGGTGACGTACTGGGAGGCGGCCGGGTACTGGGCGCCGTACCCGGAGTCGCCCGAGGAGACGGTGATCGCCACACCGGGGTGGTTGAAGTACTGGCTGTCCGAGGCGGTGTCGGTGGAGTCCTCGGCGCCGCCGTAGCTGTTGGACACGAACTTGGCGCCCTGGGCCACGGCCTGGTTGACCGCGGCGCCGAGGTCGGCCATGGTCGCCGAGTTGGCCTCGACCAGCAGGATGTGGGCGTTCGGGGCGACGGCGGAGACCATGTCGAGGTCGAGGGAGATCTCGCCCGCCCAGCCGGTGTCGCCGGTCGGGTAGCTGGTGCCGCCGTTCTGGTCGATCTTCTTGAAGCAGCCGTTGGCGGTGGTGCACGCGGGCAGCCCGTACTGCGTGCGGTAGGTCGCCAGGTCGGACTCGGCGTTGGGGTCGTCCTGGGCGTCGACGATGGCGACGGTCTGACCGGCGCCGCCGTTGGCCGACAGGCCGTAGGCGCTCTGCAGGTCGCTCGGGCCGAAGCCGGACGGCGTCGCGTTCGGCGAGACCGCACTGAGCGAGAACGCGTGCGGCTGGACGACGTCGGTGCGCACCAGGGCGTCGCAGGCCATCTGGTGACGCTCGGTCGGCTTGGCGCACACGTGCTTGACGCCGGCACCGGACGTGCTGGTCACGGCGTCGGCCGGCGCCGCGACGGCGAGGCCGGCGGCCACCACGGCACCGACGGCGAGCGACGCGGTGGTCGCACGGAGTCCACCGTGCCGCAGGCTGGAGCGGAGGAAGGTGTGCAACGGAGCCCTCCCATGTGGGGGTCGGGCCCTGGGCATGCGCGCAACGCCGCTGGGGGCGGCTCATCGGGGCAGGCCCGGGGTTGAGGGGGAGATCGCGCACGTGCAGACGGCTGCCCTGACGTTCGGCGCAGGTCGCGGAAGGTCAGCCCGTAGGGTGACGGAAGGCCGGCCGAACCGGGGATGTTCTGGGCATGCCAAGTGGGTGACGCTGAGCCTTCACGGCGTCAGCGCCAGAAAGGTAGCCAAGCGCGCACTGGCGAACAAGGGCGGTGTCCATGCCATGACCGAGGCTTGACCAGGCGAAATGTCGCCACTGGCGTGCTCGCGCCGCCTCCCCGGCTGAGCGGCGGTTCACCTCGTACACGGAACGGCCGAGGTCCGGGGCGGAGTTGCTCCGTCGGCCGGGTCCGGCACGGGATCGACGTACCGGAAACGCGGCCGTGGACGAACGCACCACGGCGGGCGGGCATGCGATCGTCCGCGGTTCAGCGGACGCGGGTCGCCGGGCTGATCGGCTGACGCACCGACAGACGTTCGGTGGGCACGTCACGTTCGGGGCCGCCCAGCGGTCCTCACTCACCCCCTGAGGGGCGAAGCGGCAGCCGGCGGATCGGCGACCCACCGCCCGGGGTGTTGCAGTCCGGTGACACGGAAGGCTCAATTCCGTCGACAGTTCGTACTAGCTTCGATTGTGTACGCCGCACCCGATTGCCCGCCGCTCCCCGTTCCAGGCCGAACAGTCAACGGGCGCGCCCTCACCCGCACTTCGCTCAGGAGAACCTGCATGTCCCTCTCGACGACCAGCCGCGCGACCACGGTCCGAACGCTGGCCGGCACCGTCCTGACAGCCGCTCTGCTGGTATCCACCGCAACGGCCTGCGGCTCCACGCCTGACGCGCCCAGCACCGCCGCACCAGCCACCACGCCCACGGCCACGGCCACGGCGGCGGCGGCCACCAGCGCGCCCGCCGCCACACCCGACGCGCACGACACCGCCGCCCCGAGCGCCACGCCCACGGCGGCGGCGGCCACCAGCGCGCCCGCCGCCACGCCCAGCGCGCATCACTCCACCACGCCCGCGGCCCCGGGCAAGCCGGCGTCCGCGACCCGCAGCCAGCCTCTGCCGGACGGCAGCACGGCCGAGATCCAGGACCTCGGGAACCTGCACTACGTCGCCAAGATCATGAACCGCGGGCAGGTCCTCGCCACGCTGGAGACGAACGGAACCGACGCCGGCCTCGACGCCAACGACATGTTCGTCGTGCTCTCGATGGACGGCACGGTCCACTCCTGGATGGGCGGCGGGCACCAGGGACCGGGCACCTTCAAGCTTCCCGGCGGCTGGACGGCCAAGGTCACCAGGACCGGCGAGCTCCACTACCGCGCGCAGATCCTCGGCAACGAGAACGAGGTGGACGGCACGCTGGAGGCGGACCAGCACGACGGTGGAGCCGTCGCCAACGGCGTGTACATCGTGCTCACCGCCGGCGGCGAGATCAGCGCACACGAGTGAACCACCCCGGACCGAGCGCCCGCACCTGTCGTCCGCGAGCGCCTCGAAGCCTTCGCCCACATGCAGCCCGTCGATCCCTCCGGAGACGGAGGCCGTCCGGCTCATACCGCCCGGAGCGCCGCCTCGCAGGCGCGGCAGCGCCGGTCCGCGAGCGGGGTCGGGTACCAGGGGTCGCCCGGACGCATGGGCCGGTAGTGGGAGTGCTCCATCACGTCGGTGTCCAGCCCGCACAGCGTGCGCGGCAACGGGTCCTCGGGGGCGTCCGGGTCGGCGCCCGCGGCGTGCACCGCGAGCACCACCGGCTCCACGCCGTCGGGGCCGAGGGCCTCGTCCTGCTGCAGCTCGAACAGAACGATGATCGATGCCATGAGTCGAGGATCGGACGGTCCGGCCCGGTCCACACGCCGGGTGGGCCTTCCGTGGGCCGAAGGCACGGCATCCCCCACATCGGCCGCCGGGGCTCAGGCGCCGACCACCGGGGTGAGCACCAGGGTCGCGTTCGCGCGCCGCAGTCCAGGAGGCGCCGCCGACAGCCCCCGTGTCGTCGCCGTGACCGCGTTGGTCCCACCCTCCACTGTCGCCCTGTCAGGCCCGCCGGGCGGGATCCGGGACCGCCCGGCGGTGTCACCCGGGTGCCGGGCCGTACTCGCGGTGGCGCCGAGCGGCCCGCACTGTGATGGGAGGGGCGACGACCGACAGGACGGTGCAGACGGATGGACGCGAACGACTCCGCTCCCCGCGTCGTGGTCGGCGTGGACGGCTCGCCGTCGTCGCAAGCCGCGCTGCGCTGGGCGGTCCGGTACGCCACGCAGATCGGCGGGGTCGTGGAGGCCGTGGGCGCGTGGGAGCCGCCGAGCCACGTCGGCTGGTCGGCGCCCGTGGTCGATGTCACCTTCGACCGGGAGCTGGCCGAACGACGGTTCGCCGACCAGCTCCACACCGTGCTCGGCGACGACCAGCCGGTTCGGGTTCGACGGTCGATGGTGATGGGCGACCCCTCCGACGTCCTGCTGGACGCGTCGCAGGGCGCCGAGGTGCTGGTGGTGGGCAGCCACGGCCACGGCGGGTTCACCCGGGCCCTGCTCGGCTCGGTGAGCACGCGCTGCGCGCAGCACGCCGGCTGCCCGGTGGTCATCGTCCGCGCGCAGTGACACGCCGGACGAACCGGACCACTCCGACCGGCCCGGGCACCGTCGCCGCGTGACGGCGGAACAGGTGCAGGTCATGTCCCCTCCGTGGAACGGCTGTTGATCCGCACTGCCACGCGTTGGACGGCCACCGTCCGATCCCGGCGGGGCGGCCGGCCGCGGGCGACCCGGTGGGCCGCGCGGCACGCCCGCGGGCGTTGCTCCGATGGGGTGCTCCGCCCCTCACACGGAGGGAGGATCGCGTCGGCCTGCCCGTGCACGGCGGGCGTTTCGCACTAGGTTGCCCGATATGGACGGCAACCAGGGTGACGACAGGCCTGTGGACCGCGTGCCGGACCGCAGTGCGTGGGTGCGGACGAGCACGCCGGAACCGTCGGCCGGTGAGCGCGCCGCGCGGGCCGTCGACCGGCGGCTCCCGCTGATGGAGGCGGGCAAGGAGCTGCTGCGCAAGGTGTTCCCGGACCACTGGTCGTTCCTGCTGAGCGAGCTGGCGCTGTACAGCTTCGTCGTCCTGCTGCTGACCGGGGTCTTCCTCACCTTCTTCTTCGACCCGAGCATGGGCGAGATCGACTACCAGGGCTCCTACCTGCCGCTGCGCGGGGTGCGGATGTCCGAGGCCTACGCCTCGACGCTGCGCATCAGTTTCGAGGTGCGCGGCGGCCTGCTGGTCCGCCAGATCCACCACTGGGCCGCGCTGTTGTTCGTCGCCTCGATCTGCGCGCACCTGCTGAGGGTGTTCTTCACCGGCGCGTTCCGCCGCCCCCGCGAACTGAACTGGGTGATCGGGGTGACGCTGTTCAACCTCGCGCTGCTGGAGGGGTTCTCCGGCTACTCGCTGCCGGACGACACCCTGTCGGGGACCGGCCTGCGGATCGCCGAGGGCGTCCTGCTGTCCGTGCCGATCGTCGGCACGTACCTCAGCTTCTTCGCCTTCGGCGGCGAGTTCCCCGGGCACGCGATCATCCCGCGGCTGTTCACCATGCACATCCTCCTCGTGCCCGGCCTGCTGCTGGCGCTGATCGGGGCGCACCTGACCCTGGTGGTCGTGCTGAAGCACACCCAGTGGGCGGCGCCGGGCCGGACCAACCGGAACGTGGTGGGGCTGCCGTTCTTCCCCCAGTTCCTGGCCCGCACGACCGGCCTGGCGTTCACCGTCGCCGGTGTCCTGGCGCTGTCCGCCCTGCTCGCGGAGATCAACCCGATCTGGCGGTACAGCGCCTACCGGCCCGACATCGCCGGAGCGGGCGCGCAGCCCGACTGGTACATCGGGTTCATCGAGGGGGCCCTGCGGCTGATGCCGGCCGCGGAGACCGGGGTGCTGGGGCACACGGTGTCGTGGAACGCGTTCCTTCCCGCGCTGGTGGTACCCGGCCTGCTGTTCGGGGCGCTGTACGCCTACCCGTTCGTCGAGCGGTGGCTGACCCCGGGCGACGAGGAGCACCACCTGTGCGACCGGCCGCGCAACAAGCAGACCCGCACCGCGCTGGGGGTCTCCGGGGTCGTCTTCTACACGGTGCTGCTGATCGCCGGCGGCAACGACGTGATCGCGTACGTCTTCGGCCTGTCGGTCAACGCCCTCACCTGGGTGCTGCGGGCGGCGCTGGTCCTGCTGCCGCCGTTCGCCTTCGTGCTCACCCGGCGGCTCTGCCTCGCCCTGCAGGCCCGGGACCGCACCCGGCTGCTGGAGGGCGATGCGACCGGCCGGATCGACCAGTCGGTCCACGGCGGATTCAGCGGGAGCCGCCGCCCGGTGCCTGCGGCCGAGCGCTACGCGATGGTGGTGCGCGACGCGCCGCTGCCGCCGAGCGCCCCGGTGGGGGCACCGCGAACGGAGCGGGTGCGGGCCGCGCTCGGTTCCTGGTACTACGGCGACCGGGTCGCCCTGCCCGTCCTGGAGCAGGAGGAGGGCCGGGTCGAGGCCGTCCTCACCGCGCCGGCCCACCCCCGGTCCCCGGAACCGCCCCCCACGCCTCGAACCGGCCCGCTGGGCCGACTGCTGCGGAGGGTCAGGCCCCGCCGTCGCCGCGGTCGCGGTACTGGAAGATGAAGCCGAAGACGGCGAGTGCGAGCACCACCGCGCCGCAGACGATCAGCCACCGGGCGAACACCAGGCCGAGCGCGAAGACGGCCAGGCCCGCCGCCGCGAGCACGGGGTAGCCGCTGCGGGCCGGGAAGAAGCCCAGCGGACCGGCGGTCTCCGCGATCTCGGCGTCCTTGCGGTCCTGGGCCCGGCCGCCGCCGCTCCGCTGGTACTGGACGAACCAGAACAGCGCGACCAGTCCCGACATCAGGAACGCCACCGCCAGGATCGCCTTGCCGGCCGGTTCACGGGCCCAGAACCCGTAGATGAGTCCGGTCACCGCGAAGAACGTCGTCATGACGGCGAACAGCCACCCCTCGGCCTTCATCGCCCGTTCCCCCGTTCGTCCCGGCCGCCGTACGGCAGGTCGGCTCCGCCGCCCGACTGCGCCTCCGTCGGTACCTCCGGGTGGTGCAGGTCGAACGCCGGGGACTCGGAGCGGATCCGGGGCAGCGCGTGGAAGTTGTGGTCGGGCGGCGGACTGGAGGTGGCCCATTCGAGTGACCGGCCCCAGCCCCACGGGTCGTCCTGGGTGATCCGGGTGCCGTACCGGGTGGTCGTCCAGACGTTGTAGAAGAACGGCAGGTTGGAGACCCCGAGCAGGAACGCGCCGATCGAGGCGACCACGTTGAGGGTGGTGAAGCCGTCCGCGTCCAGGTACGTCGCGTAGCGGCGCGGCATCCCCTGGGCGCCGAGCCAGTGCATCACCAGGAAGGTGGTCTGGAACCCCGTGAACAGGATCCAGAAGTGCACCTTCCCCAGCCGCTCGTGGAGCATCTTCCCGGTCAGCTTCGGCCACCAGAAGTAGAAGCCCGCGAAGGTCGCGAACACGACCGTCCCGAACAGGACGTAGTGGAGGTGGGCCACCACGAAGTAGCTGTCGGTGACGTGGAAGTCGATCGGCGGCGCGGCCAGCAGCACCCCGCTCAGACCGCCGAACAGGAAGGTCACCAGGAACCCGATCGACCACAGCATCGGGGTCTCGAAGGACAGCGAGCCCTGCCACATCGTCCCGATCCAGTTGAAGAACTTCACCCCGGTGGGCACCGCGATGAGGAAGGACATCATCGAGAAGAACGGCAGCAGCACCTGCCCGGTGGCGAACATGTGGTGGGCCCACACCGACATCGACAGGGAGGTGATGGCGATGGTCGCACCGATCATCCCGTAGTAGCCGAACAGCGGCTTGCGACTGAAGACCGGGATGATCTCGCTGACGATGCCGAAGAACGGCACCGCGACGATGTACACCTCCGGATGGCCGAAGAACCAGAACAGGTGCTGCCACAGCAGCGCCCCGCCGTTCGCCGGATCGAAGACGTGCGCGCCGAACTTGCGGTCCGCCTCCAGCAGCAGGAGGGCGGCGGTGAGCACGGGGAAGGCCAGCAGCACCATGATCGACGTGAACAGCACGTTCCAGGTGAAGATCGGCATCCGGAACAGGGTCATGCCCGGCGCCCGCAGGCAGGTGATGGTGGTGATGAAGTTGACCGAGCCCAGGATCGTGCCGAGGCCGGCCACCACCAGGCCGAGCGCCCACAGGTCCGGGCCCGTCCCCGGCGAGTGCTCCGCCCCGTTCAGCGGCGCGTAGGCGAACCAGCCGAAGGCGGGCGCCCCGTACGCGGTGAGGAAGCCGCTCAGCACGATCAGCCCGCCCAGCAGGAAGGCCCAGTAGGTGAAGGCGTTCAGCCGGGGGAAGGCCACGTCGGGCGCGCCGATCTGCAGCGGCATGATCGCGTTGGCGAAGCCCGCGAAGGTCGGGGTGGCGAACAGCAGCAGCATGATCGTGCCGTGCATGGTGAACATCCGGTTGTACTGCTGATTCGACAGGAACCCGGTGTCCGGGCCCATCAGCTGGGTCCGCATCAGCAGCGCCATCACGCCGCCGACCAGGAAGAACCCGAAGGCGGTCGCCAGGTAGAGGTTCCCGATCACCTTGTGGTCGGTGGTGAACAACCAGCGCAGCAGCGTGCTGCCACGCCGGACGCGGACCTCTGCGCGCGACGGCGCGGTGTCAGACGCACTCATGGAACCTCCGCAGCGGAGCCGATGACGCACCCCCGGGCCCGTCGTCCACCACGGAGTACGCGGCTTCGCGCGCCGGGAGCGACCCTAGCGTCGGCGGACCGATGAGCCGGGACGCCACGCTGCGTGATCGCGGTCGCGGTTGCCCCCGGTCCGCCGTCCGAGTGCGGATCCTCCCTGTCCGGGCGCACGCTGGTGTGGAGCGCCCGTCGCCTTTCCGACGCACCACCGGGCAGAGCCGGGAGGAACCCGCCATGGCCGCACGGATCGCCTACCGGCGGATCTACGAGGAGTCCTCGCCCCAGGACGGGCAGCGGGTCCTCGTCGACCGCGTCTGGCCGCGCGGGATGAAGAAGGAGGACGCGCACCTCGACGAGTGGCTGCGCGACGTCGCCCCGTCGACCGAGCTGCGCCGTTGGTACGGCCACGACCCGGACCGCTTCGCCGAGTTCCGCCGCCGCTACCTCGCGGAGCTGCGCGACGCCGAACACCACGAGGCCGCCGGCCATCTGCGCGACCTCGCCGCCCACGACACGCTCACCCTCCTGACCGCCACCAAGGACGTGGACCACAGCCAGGCGGCCGTGCTCGCCGAATGGCTGGCGAAGCGGAAGCGCTGAGCGGGGAGCCTGCTGCCTCAGCGGCGTGCCGGCGCTTCGGCCGACCCCGTGGTCCGGGCGCACCGGAACTGGCACGATGGCCCGATGCGCATACTGATCATGGGCGGCACCAGGTTCGTCGGACTCCACTTCGCCCGGGCGGCGCTCGCCGCCGGGCACGAGGTCACCGTGCTCCACCGGGGCAGGTCCGGCGCCCACCTGCTGCCCGACGCCACGCACCTGATCGCCGACCGCGACGCCGACCTGTCCCTCCTGCGCGGCCTCGGCTGGGACGCCACCGTGGACGTCAGCGCGTACTTCCCCCGCCAGATCCGAAAGCTGGCCGCCGCGCTCGACCCGGGCGCCGCTGGACGCTACTTGCTGGTCTCCTCCATGGCCGTGTACGACACCCCCGGCGCCCCGGCGTTCACCGAGGACACCCCGCTGCTGCCCGCCGACGGCCCGGAGGCCGACGCGGTCACCCCCGCCAGCTACGGCCCGCTCAAGGTCCAGTGCGAGCGGGCGGCGCGCGAGGCCTTCGGCCCGGACGTCCTCCTGGTGCGCCCGACCTACGTGATCGGCCCCCAGGACTACACCCGTCGTTTCGACTACTGGGTGCAACGCCTCGCCCGGGGCGGCGAGGTCCTGGCCCCGGGCCGGCCCGACGCACCCGTCCAGGTCGTCGACGCCCGCGACCTCGCCGTCTGGATGCTCGCCCTGCTGGAACGGGGTGCCTCCGGCGCCTACCACGCCGCGACTCCCCCGCCCTTCACCATGGGCGGGCTGCTGGACGCCCTCGCCTCGGCGGTCGCCCCGGCCGGAACCACCCTCACCTGGGTGGACGACGACTTCCTGCGGGCGGCCGACGTCCCGGACGGCGCGCTGCCGCTGTGGACCACCAACCCGCTGGTGCGGGCCACCAGCACCGCCGACCCCGCCGCCGCCCTCGCCACCGGGCTCGTGCTGCGCCCGGTGGCCGAGACCGCCCGGGACATCGCGCCGTTCGACCCGCTGCCGCAGACGCTGACGCCGGATCAGGAGGCCGACCTGCTCGCCGCCTGGAACGAACGGCTCGGGAAGGCGCCCCGTCAGGCGTGAGCCTCGACGAAGGCGGTCACGCTCCGCAGGTACTCGGCCGGCCGGGTGACGTGGGGAGTGTGACCGGCCGGGGCCGGGCGGAGCCGGGCCGCCGGCGACCGGAACCCCACCACCCTCGTCGTCGCCCACGCCGAATACACCGGCCACCAGCTGCTGTTGCGCTGTCTGCCGCAACTGCGCGAGCGCTTCCCCGACGTGACGATCGTGCCGGAGGCCATGCCGACCACGGCCCGACTCACCGCCCTGCGCGCCGAGACGATCGGACTGGGCATCGGCTGGGCGACCGACGGCATCAGCGGCGTACGCGCGCGGGTGCTGTCCACCGAGCGGTTCGTGGCGCTCGTACCCGCGGCCCACCCGCTCTCCGGGCACACCGAGTTGAGCGCCTCCGAACTGTCCACCACCGACCTGCTCACCTGGCCGCACCAGATCGACAGCGGTCTCTGCGACCGCCTCCTGTCCGCCTTCCGGATCGGCGGAGCCGACCTGCGCATCATCAGAACCGCCGACAGCGTGTACGCCATCGCCGCTCACGTCGCCGCCGGAACGGGCATCGGTATCACCGTCGAATCCGCGCTCGACCACCAGCCACCCGGCCTGTGCGTCATCCCCCTCACCGGTCCGTCGACCACCGCCGACCAGGTCGTCCTCACCCCCACCGAGCCGTCGGACACCGCCACGGCGCTGCGCGACCTGCTGCTGCGGGCCTCGGCGGAGGCGCTCGCCACCGGTCGCTGAGCGGTGCACGGGCTCGACCGCGTCGGACGACCTCCTCCGGAGGGGCGTACCCGGAATCGAACCATCCGCTCCCCACGGGAGGCCGATTCCGATGGTTCTTCTCGTCCTTGTCCTGTCGCTCGGTCCTGTTGCTCGGTCCTGTTGCTCGCGATCATCCTGGGCGGGGTGGGCTTCGCCGTCCACGCCCTGTGGTGGATCGCGCTCGCCGTCCCGGTGCTGTGGACCCTGGGCTTCGTGCTCGCCGAGGGCGGCGGCCGTCGGTACCGATGGTGACCACGCTCCCCCGCCCTCGGCAGGGGCAGCCCTGACCGGCCTGCTGCCGGCCCACCGCCTGCCGTCACCGCAGCAGCACGGCCAGTTTTCGTCCTCGCGGTAGCACGAAAACGGCGACGCGACGCGGGCTTCACCCGTCGAGGCAGGTGGATCGCCGACTCCGTACGCCCACGGCGTGCCTGATGTCGGTCCGGCAGTGGAGCAGCCGTCGTCACTCGTCGTCGTCGCGGTCGGCGGCCGACCGGTCGCCGTAGCGCGCCTGCCACTCGCGGGCGCGGGCGTTGTGCCACTCCACGCCCTGCTCCGCCTGATGCTCGGACAGTCCGCTCAGCCGGGCCACCACGCTGAGCGGAACGGGTCCCTCGTAGTTGGCGAGCGCCCGGCAGACCTTTCCGGCCCACTGTTCCTCCGGGACGAAGGGGCGGTGGCGGTAGTGCTCGACCAGGAGGGCCAGGTGGTCCACCGAACATGCCAGCAGCACCCGTTTGCCGTCCAGCTCCGATGCGGTCGGGTGGAGCGCCGAGGAGTCCGGCACCAGCGCGCTGAGCACGTCCGGACCGGCGACGATCCGGCCGCAGTGGTCGCACAGGTCGAACGCATCCGCGTCGTCGGCGGACGGGCCGCCCGCCGGGGCTCCGAAGTCCTCCATGCCGCTCGCCTACCCCACCCGGGCCGGACCAACCCGGCCGCGCTGCTCGATGAACTCCTTGAACCGCTTCAGGTCGCCCGTCACCGCGCCGGTCGACCACGCCCAGGACGTCGCCGGCCTTCTCGGCCAGGCTCATCCGGGCCTCCTAGGGTGCTGCGGCCGGGCCACTCCCGGCCGATCCGCGGGTGGTCCCAGTCGGCACCGGCACAACCATCCCACCGGGTCCGCCCCGGTGGCCCGCCATGGTGTCCCGGGGTTGCATGGGGTGACCGAGCCCCGAGACCCGGAGGTCACCATGTACGAGATGTGGGCCGAGCAGGACCCGGCAGTGTCACCGCCCGGACTGGTGTGGCACGTGGTGGCCAAGGACGACGCGACGGCCTCGCTGTGCGGGCGGGTCCTCGAACCCACGCAGCGGGTCGTTCCATCGGATGGCGGTACCGGCCCGGCGCTGCCGGACCGGTACTGCGACCCGTGCCTGGTCACCGTCAGGGAGGCGCTCGCCGCATCCGGCCGGTGACGAGCCGGCGGAGCACCCGTAGGTGCGGCTGACCGGCCGACACCGTCCGCCGTTCCCCCGCGCGGCACACCCCGCGGCGGTGAGGCCGGTGGCCGCCGCCGATGCCGGACCCGGACGGGCCGAGCTGAGGCGGCGCGCCGCCGGGCGTCGTCGGCCGGCGATGCGCCACCGCGGCGTCCACCGGGCGCTGCTCGCCCGGGCGTAGCAGAGGTGTGAACCATGACGGTCGACGCGATCACGTCCAGGCTGCTCTCCGAGCACGGCCGGACGTACGCCGAGGAGGCCGGCATCACGCTGCGCGACAAGCCCTCACCGCTGTACCGGCTGCTGGTCCTCACCGTGCTCTGCTCGATCCGCATCAGCGCCGCAACCGCCACCAAGGCGGCCCGGGAGCTGTCCGCCGCCGGTTTCCGGACGCCGCGGGCGATGGCCGACTCCAGCTGGCAGGACCGGGTGGACGCGCTGGGCCGGGCCCACTACGTCCGGTACGACGAGAGCACCGCGACCGCGCTCGGCGAGGGGGCGCGGCTGGTGCTCGACCGCTGGCACGGCGACCTGCGCCGGATGCGGGACGAGGCCGACGGCGACCCGGGCGCCCTGCGCGAGCTGCTCAGGAGGTCCCGCGGATCGGACCGGTCGGCGCGGACATCTTCTGTCGGGAGGCCCAGGCGGTGTGGCCCCGGCTGCGCCCGTACTTCGACGACCGGGCGTACGCGACGGCGAAGGACCTCGGGCTGCCGCACACGCCGGACGGCCTCGGCCGGCTCGTCCCGTCGGCGGACCACGCCCGGCTGGCCGCCGCGCTGGTCCGGGTCAGCCTGTCGAAGGGCGCGCTGGAGGAACTCCGGGCCGCGTGATCGCGCGCCCTCGGCGGCGCCTGGCCTGCTCGACCTCGCCGATGCGGGACCCGCCCCGGGCCGGGAGGGGTTGCACCGCTTGCCGGAGGCCTCCGAGGTTCGCCGGGCCCGGCCCGGTGAACCGCTCCGGCGGTCGTCACGGCCGCCTTCTTCCGGTCAGGCCGGCAGAGTGTCGCGGATGGTGAACAGTTGGGTGGTGCCGGTCCGTTGGAGCATCCACCGGACCAACGGCCGGGGGCGGGCCAGGTCGATCCGGCTGCCCTGCGCGGCCGCGCGGGCCCGGGCCCGGATCAGGGTGTTGAGGCCGCTGGCGTCGCAGAAGCCCAGCCCGGCGCAGTCGATCACCAGCACGGTGCCGGGCGGTCGCAGCGCGTCGTCGAGCGCACTCCGCAGGTCGTCGGCCGAGTCGTGGTCGAGCTCCCCGAAGAGAGTGAGCAGGGTGCCCTCGGCCCATGGCCTGCTCCGGGTGACGAGCCCGTCACGGGATTCCGGTGACACGGTGCTCCTCCTTCGCGACGTCCTTCACGTCCTTGACGCCCTTGACGTCCTTCACAGGACGGGCCCCCGCAGCGCGGTCATCCGCTGCGGGGGGGCTGGAATCGCCCGGTGGGGGAAGCCAGCCGGGGGCGTCGCGGTCCTCCAGCTGCTCACGAAGCCAGGTCAGCGTGGCGCTCAGCAGCCGGGAGACGTGCATCTGGGAGACGCCGATCCGGTCGGCGATGTCCGACTGGGTGCGGCCCTCCCAGAAGCGGAGCCTGAGGAGCCGCTGTTCGCCCGCGGGCAGCCGGGCGAGGAGCGGGCGGACGGCGGTGCGGAAGTCGGCGAGTTCGATGCCGGGGTCGCAGCTGCCGAGCCGGTCCACCAGCGCGCTGCCGGTCTCGTCGATGCTCTGGTCGCGCAGCGCGTCCAGGGAGCTGGGGCGGTAGACACGGCCCGCGACCAGCCCTTCGATGGCCTGCTCGACGGTCAGGTGCAGGTTCTCGGCGATCTCCTCGGGCTGCGGAAGGCGGCCGAGCTCCTGCTCCAGCCGGTCCGAGCCGCGGGCCACCGTCACGTACAGCTCCTGCATGCTGCGCGGTACCCGCACCGGCCAGGAGGTGTCGCGGAAGAAGCGCTTGACCTCCCCGGCGATGGTGGGGATGGCATAGGTGACGAACTCGACGCCCCGGCCCGGGTCGTAGCCGTCGACGGCCTTGATCAGGCCGATCATGCCGACCTGCAGGATGTCGTCCATGTCCTCCGCGCGGTGCCGGAAGCGGGCCGCGATGAACCGGACCAGGGGCATGTTGAGTTCGATGATCGTGCCGCGCACGTAGCTGTAGGCGTGCGTCTCCCGGGCGAGCCCGGCCAGGCGCTCGAACAGCGCGTCGCTGAGTTCACGCGCCTCGGTCTTGCCCATCGAGCGCAGTTCGGCCTCGGTGGGTCTCGGCGGAAGGTCGGGTGGGGTGCCCGAGGGGACGACGACGTCCTGGTCACCGCAGTCGGCTGTTTCCAGCGGGATGGACACTGGTCTCTCCTGGCATCGGGGGAATGCCCGGCAGCGCCCGCAGGCGCGCGCTCACGCGTAGGAGGGGATTCTTCCGCAGGGCCTCCGCCGGGTTCTTCAGAGGCCCCGGTGGCACCCGATCGGGGTGCCGGGCGGCCGGCCACTGCCCGGCTGCCGCATGAGTGTTCTACCCGAACACACGACATCGAATTCATGTTTCGGGCGGTTTTTTATGGTTTGTCCGGGTACACGCGCCCAGGGAACCACCGTGACCACGAGCGGAGGGGCGGTCATGCCCCGAGGATCCGCCCCAAGCGGGAACGCCAGTACGAGCACATCAAGGAAAGCACACTCGAGCTGACGAACAGTCAACGCACGTGTCGGTAACGGTCGGGAGCGCGCTGGTCGAGCGGGGACGCCACCTCCAGCCAGACCAGCTTCCCGCCGTCCTCGGGCACGCTGCCCCAGGCACGGGAAAGCCGGTCGACCACCCGCAGACCGTGCCCGCCCGGCCGCCCCGGATTCCCGGCCGGGCGCAGCCGCGGCGGCACCGGGCTGGCGTCCGTGACCTCCACCCGCAGCCGGGCACCGTCCCAGAACAGCCGCAGCTCGCGCGGCCCCCCGGGGGCGTGCAGGCAGGCGTTGGTGACCAGTTCCGAGACCATCAGCAGGACGTCCTCGGTGACGGCCAGCTGCTCGTCGTCGTCGGTGGGCAGCCACTGCCAGGACCGCAGCGCCTCCCGGCTGAACTCACGGCTGCGCTGCACCGCGCCGTCGCTGCCGGCGAACGCGAGCCGCCTGGTCTCCCCGGCGGTCGCCCGCGGTCCTCGCCCGACGCGGTCCATGGCCGGCCCCTTCACGCCGATCCCGGGGTCTCGTCCGGCTTCTCGGACGACCGGACGGGCGGGTTCAGCGCCGACGTGAGATCGGGATGGATCCGCAGCACGCCGTCGGCCCCGGTGACCTCGAACAGCCGGGCCACGATCGGGCGCAGGCCCGCGAGTTCCAGGCGCATCCCGGCGGCCTCGGCCTCCAGGCGGGCGTGCAGCAGGATGTTGAGCCCGGTCGAGTCGCAGAACCGCAGGTCCGCGAGGTCGACCACGATCCGCTCGGTGCCGTCGTCCGCGGGGGCGGCGAGCGCGGCGCGCAGCCCGTCCGCCGAGTCGTGGTCCAGCTCCCCGGCGACGGTGACGATCCGCACCGGTCCGTCGCGGCCCACCGCGACGCGCAGACCCCCGCTGCCCTGCTCCCCCTCGGCCCCGCTGGGCCCATCGGCTGGCCGTGGCATGGCGCGCCCCCTGACCGGTCGGGACGGCGAGGTGCCGTCCCGACCATCATGCCGTGCGGCACGGACGGCCGGGCGTTCAAGGGGCGCCCCGGGCGCGGCCGGGCGCGCCACGTACTCCTCGTCCATGCCACGCGTTTGCCCGGTCCCCTCGCGGCTACACACGCCCGACCAGCTGTGGGCCTCCCAGCACCACGGCCTGTCGGCCACCGGCGGGGCGGTGCTCCCCGCCGCCACTGCCGGGGCGCTCGCCCGGGGGCGGTGAGCCTGCGGTGCGCGGAACGTGGTGTGGAACCGCCGGTCCTGGGCAGGCGCGGCGCGGAACCCCCCTGTCACGAGAGGAGTGCACGTCATGGGTACCGAGCAGAAGCTGCGCAACGCGGCGGAGAAGGCCCACGGCAAGGCCAAGGAGGTCGCCGGAAAGACCATGGGCGACCGGGTCGTCGAGGCCGAGGGGCGGGGCAAGCAGATCAAGAGCGACCTGAAGCAGGCCGCCGAGAAGGTCAAGGACGCCGGGAAGCACTGAGCCGGCATCCGAGCAGGACGGCGTGGTCACGGCGCCCTCGCGGCCCGGACCACCCGTCCCGTCCCCAGGAGGTGGACACGATGAGCGACCCGGGAAAGCCCGTTCCGAAGGACCCGCCGGTGCCGGTCGAGGCTCCCGGGTCCCGGACGACCGGCGAGGGCGGACCGCCACCTGTGCCCGAGGGGGGCAAGGGGCCGCAGGCGGGCCCGGAGTACGACGCCACGGAGACGGCCCACGCGCTGGAACCGCAGGTGGGCTCGGAGCCCGGCGAGGAGCCGGAGGCGACGGAGCCGGCCCGCGAACCGTTGCCACACGAGCCGCCCGACTGAGCCCTCCGGGCCGATCATCGGAAGTATCGGCTCCGCCGTCCGGCGAACGGGTGGTCCGGTACCGCGATCGCGCGTCCGGCGGCGTTGCGCGCGGCACGTGCCCGTCGACCGGACGGTAGACCTGGGGCCCGGCCCTCGTCACGGAGGCACCCTGTGGACCTGAACGGCGCCGGACCGGACCGGCGCCCCCAGCGCCCCCACCAGCCTCGGCCGCTCGGCAGCCGCCCGCCCAGGGTGGCGCTCCGCCGCGTCCGTCGCGAGGCGGAGCGGGAGCGCGTCCCGTCCGGACTGCGGACCGCCGCCGGATACACCTGGCGGCTGGGGGTGCTCGGCGTGGCCGCGTACCTGACCGTCACCGTCCTCGGCGAGCTCCAACTCCCTGTGATCGCGCTGTTCCTGGCCATGGTCATCACCTCCGTCCTGCGCCCGCTGGTCGACCTGCTCGCCCGGGCGCTGCCCCGCTCGCTCGCCGTCCTGCTCGCCTTCGTCCTCGCCGTCATGGTCGTCGGCGGGGTCCTGGCACTGGTCGGCACGAACGTCGCCGACGAGTGGAACCGGCTGGGCAACGAGCTGCGCGGCGGCCTCGGCCGGATCGACCAATGGCTCACCCGCGCCCCCTTCCACCTGAGACCCGGCACCGTCACCGACCTGCGGGCCAAGATCGAGGCCTTCGTCTCGGCCCACCGCTCGGCGCTGCTGAGCACCGCGCTCAGCGGGGCGAGCCGGGTCGTCGAGCTGGTCACCGGGCTGGCCCTCGCGGCGTTCTGCTCGGTGTTCTTCCTGCACTCCGGCGACCGGATGTGGTCCTGGGCCCAGCGCCAACTCCCCGCCCGCGTCCGCCCCGTCCTGGGCCGCGCCGGAAGCGCCGCCTGGCGCACCTTCGCCGGGTACACCCGCGGCGTGCTGATCGTGGCGGCGGTCAACGCCGTACTGGTCGGCATCGCCCTGGCCCTGCTCCGGGTGCCGCTGGTCCTGCCGCTGATGGTGCTGGAGTTCGTCGCCGCCCTCATCCCGCTGATCGGCTCCCCGATCGCGCTGGCCGTCGCCGCCCTGGTCGCCCTGGCGGCACGCGGGCCGGTGGTCGCGCTCCTCGTCCTCGCCCTGATCGTCGTCATCGGCCAGATCGAGGGCCACCTGCTGCACCCGCTGGTACTCGGCTGGTCGGTGCGCATCCACCCGGTGGCCATCGCGCTGTCGGTGATCGGTGGCGCCGTCCTGGCCGGGGTGCTGGGCGCGGTCGTCGCCGTCCCGGTGGTGGCGGTCGCCTGGGCGGCGCTCACCGAACTACGGGACGGCGGCCAGTCGGCCGACCTGCCCGGGTCAGGGCGCGATGCCCCGGCGGTGGGCGACCAGCCGCGCGGCCCCCAGCGCGATCGAAAGCCCCCACACGACGCTGAAACCCGCGATCACCGCGGGTGAGTGCACGGTGGCGCCGACCAGCAGCAGGGTCGTCGACAGGGCCGCCGACACCGGGAACAGAAGGACCGGCACCCGGGCGGCCCGCTCTGCGCACCGCGTAACGCCCCGCACGGATGGGAACGGGCCGGCTGGGTAGCCGCTGAGAGTCAGGACCATCCGGCCGCAACCGGCCGAACCCACCGGGAGGACGGGATGACCGCGAGATTCCCGGACCGAAGCATCGCCGGGCACCGACTCGCCCAAGCCGTCGTCCCCCTCCTCGACGGCCATGCCGACGGCGGGGCCGTCATCCTCGGCCTGGCGCCCGGTGGACTACCGGTCGCCGCGGAGATCGCCGGGGCCGTCGACGCCCCGCTCGACGTCACCGTGGTGAGCCGCCTCAAGGTGCCCGGCCACGACCGGCCCGTCGGCGCCATCGCGGACGGCGACCCTCCGCTGTTCGACCGGGACGCGCTGAAGAGCCTCCGGGTCACACCGGCGGAGGTGGCCGCGAGCGTGCAGCGGGAGCGGGCCGAGGTCCACCGCCGCGAGTCGCTGTACCGCCGGGGCCACGACCAGATCCCCCTGTGCGGGCGCACAGCCGTCCTGGTCTCCGACGGCCTGATCGACCCCCTGCCGGCCCGCGCCGCCGTTCTGGCCGTCGCGGGCTACCACCCCGAGCGAATACTCCTCGCCGCACCCCTCTGCGACGCACGCATCGCCGCCGACCTCCGCCGCGACGTCGATGCCCTCGTCTGCCTCCACCTGCCCCGCTACGCCCACGCCGCCGGCCCCTGGTACGAGAACTTCCACGAGATCACCGACCGCGAGGCGGCGGCGCTCCTGTGACACCGCCCGGCCCCTCACCCCGGCACGCCGTGATCGTCGGATCCGGCGGGCACGTCCCACAGTTGATGCGTCACGACACGCCCCCGAGCAGGACCGCAGTCGGCGGTGCGGCTCCGGTCGACGAGTGGACGACTCATACCGGACAGACGCCTGCTGCCGGATCAGCGCGGCGTGAAAGTGCTGCGCTCCGTGCGATGTTGCGACGGCCGGACACCGGAGAGAACATAATTGGTAGACGAATGAGACCATGGACCGGGGGAACAGTGGCCCATGGGCGCGTCCTTCGAGCAAACTCCGACATGAAATCAGGGTCATAGCGCCAGCATGCCGGAGCGACTTGGATTTCTGCGCCCCGGAGGCGGACATGCGGCATGCCGCTCCTCGGCAAAAGCCGCCCCGAACCGTCCGCGGAACGGGAAACTTCTGCGAGGTCAGAATGACCGACATGAATCCGGAATCCGGTGACCCGAGCGGAATCGGAGACCGCCCACAAGATGATTTCGTGTCAGAATATCTGGCCGGCCCGTCGGAGCGGCCGGTCAGGACCATCACTCTCAGTGGCCTGCTCGGAAACAGTGACCGCCCCGGCTACCGTCGTTTGTACTTCACCAAGCAGCTGGACTACTACGCCGAGTTCGCCATGGCGGACGTGCTGTCGGTAGCCACCATCGGCAGGGACCAGCCGCCGTTTGTCGGGCTGGAGGCAACAAGGGCCACCCTGCGACGTGGTGCGACGGTACGCTTCACACAGGTCGAATCGGCCGAGCCCCTGGACACCTTCGACCTCGACCTGAGACTGGGACCGAGCCATCCGACGCTGAAATCCCTGGTGGCCGGGACACTCTCATGTCATTGCCATACCGCCACCTGCGTCTCCTGCGAAACGTGCGAGACGTGCCCTCCCTGCGACACCGACAACACCTGCATCACCTGCAACACGTGCGACACGTGCCACCCGAGCTTCCCTACCTGCCAACCCGCCAACCCGTTGTGCCGCATATGAGACCGCGAGGCGGGGAGCCGTGGGTACGGCAGTTGGGGCCCGCCGTCGGATCACGGGCGCTGAAGGCCGCCCGTCTCATCGCAGCCCGCGTGAGTGATCCCCAACTGGTGGACACTGCCGTCGGGTTGGCTGCCGAGCAGACCCTGTTCCCCCAATCGGTGCACTGGGATCCGGTGTCGATGGCGCAGGGGGACACCGGTCAGGCACTTCTCTGCGCCCAGCTGCACAGCTGTTTCCCGGAAGAGGGCTGGGACCGTGCCGGACATGCACATCTGGCGCGGTCGGTGGCGGCGATCGAACGACGCGGAGGCGCTCCGCTGAGCGTCTTCACCGGGTTGAGCGGCGTCGCTCTCGCCGCGGAACTCCTGGGGCGCGGTCGTCATTACCGGCAGCTGCGCCAGACCTTGGATCGACGAATCGCGGCGGTGTGCCTGGCGGAGTCGGCGGCACTGCACGGACGCAACGGTGTGCCGGTATCGGCCTTCGACCTCATCTCGGGCCTGAGCGGCGTTGCCGCCTATCTGCTCCCGTCCGCTACGGACCGGCCCCCTCACCCGGCACTGCCGCACGTGCTGCGTTCACTGGTCGGTCTGGCCCTCACCCAAGGGCCTCCGCCGGCCTGGCACACTCCACCGCCGCTCATGCACGACGAGGAACAGGCGAACAGCTATCCCCTGGGCAATCTCAACTGCGGTCTGGCCCACGGCATTCCCGGCCCGCTCGCGCTCATGGCGCTGTCGTCCGCCCGCGGCGTCGAGGTCGATGGATTGATGCCGGCCATCCGTGCGCTGGCCCAGTGGCTGCTGTCCCACCGGCAGCACGACGGTGCCGGGCTCACCTGGCCCGCGCTCGTCCCCCTGGTCGACGACGGCCGTGCGTTGGCGGAGGGACCGGCTGACGAGTGCACCCGCAGTGCGTGGTGCTACGGCAGCCCAGGCATCGCCCGGGCGCTGTGGCTGGCAGGGTGCGCGCTGTCCGACGACGAGCTCTGCCACACGGCGATCGAAGCGATGGAAGCCGTCTACCGCCGGCCCATCCGCGAGCGCCGGATCGCCTCCCCGACTCTCTGCCATGGTGTCGCCGGGCTCCTGCAGATAACGCTGCGCTTCGCCTGTGACACCGGTCTGCCCGTCTTCAGGCAGGCCGCCGCCGATCTCACCGAGGAGATCCTGGCGCACGTCGATCCGGACCGGCCGGTGGGGATCGCGACCGTCGAGCCGACGGGCAACCTCGTCGACCAACCAGGGCTCCTCGACGGGGCGACCGGGGTCGCGCTGGTCCTGCTCGCCGCGACGACACACCACGAGCCGGTGTGGGACCGGGTGCTGGCGCTGTCATGACCTCGGGCTCGGAGGCTGCCGCTCCGCGACGCGGGCGGAAAAGGGCCATGGGCGCGGGCCCCGGCTCGCTCTACGAACCTGCGCCCTGGCTGATCGTCCGCACGCCCCTGCTGCCCGCCGCCGGGCCGGAGCTGACCTCCCCACCCAACTCGCGTGACAGCCTTGCGGACCCGCGAGCTCTCCGTGCGCTGGCCATCGCAAGCCCCGACCTGCTGGAGGCCCTGCAGCGCCCGGAGGCGAACGCGCGTGACACGGCCCGAGCCGAGCTGAAACTCGTTCGCTACCTGATCCGGATGAGAACCCGGCCGACCCCGTACGGCGCATGCGCGGCCGTTTCCCTCGCGGCTTGGGGCGAGCACACGACGCTGTCCGTGCGCAACGACCGCGACCGGATCCGCACCCGCCCTGACATGGGGTGGCTGACGGAACTCTGCCTGGCACTGGACAACGACTCGGCCACCCGGACGGAGAGCAGATGGACGGTCAACCCACTGGCGGTCGAGCACCACGGACGCCTGCGTCTCGCCGACGGCCGAGCGGACGGCCTCGGCTCGGTCCGCTTGACCGCTGCCGTGCGCGAGGTTCTACGAGCCGCCAGGCACCCCGTTCCGTACCCCAGGTTGCATCAGCATCTGTTGGACCACACCTCCGGCAGCCCGGAACAGGTCGACCGGCTGCTCGCCGAACTGTGGGAACAACACCTCCTGGTCACCGATCTCCGAGCGAGGCTCACGACTGCGGACCCGGCCGACGACCTGTGCCGACGGCTCGCCGCTCGACCTTCCTGCGCCCGGACGGCCGAGAAACTCGCCGGGCTCCTCGCCGAGATGTCCGGCTTCGACAGCGCACCGCCGGCCGAGGCACCTGCCCGGGGGCGCAGCATCACCCAGCGCGCCAGGGGCATTCACCCCGTGACCGGACCGGTCTTCCAGACCGACATGGCGCGACCCCTGGGGGGCGACCAGGTCAGCGCCTCCGTGGGTGAAGCGTGCGCTCAGGCCGCCGAGTTGCTTCTCCGGATGTCGCCCCGGCCGCTGGGATCTCCCGATCTGTCGGCCTACCGGAGCGCGTTCATCGCACGCTACGGCCAGGATCGGGAGGTCCCCGTACTGGAGGTGCTCGACGAGCACACCGGGATCGGCCCACTCGGGCACGAGCACGCGTCACGCCGGTCCGGCGTCCCGGAGTCGGACGCACGACGCGCGCGCGTGCTCACGGACCTCGCGCTGGGCGCCCTGCGCGATCGAGAGCACGTCGTCGAGCTGACCGACACCGCACTGGAGGAGCTCCAGACCTGGAATCCCACGCCCGTGCTCGCGCCTGTCTCCCTGGAACTGTCCGCCTTCGTCGCGGCGACGTCCGCCGAGGCGGTGGACCGGGGGGACTTCCTCGTGGTCGTCGGACCGAACCTTGGTGCCAACAGCGCCGGCCGCTCGCTCGGTCGCTTCGCCGACCTCCTCGCGCCACGAGGAACGGAGGCGCTCCGCAGCCTGGCCGAGGCCGAGTACCGTGCGCGCCCCGACGCCGGAACGCAGGCCGAGGTCGTCTACCTTCCCGTGAGCCACCGCATGGCCAACGTCGTCGTACGCCCCGCCTCCTGCGACCACGAGATCGTGCTGGACGTCCCGGCAGGGGTGCCCGCACGCCAGACTGTCCTGCTCGACGACATCCTCGTCAGCGTCCGGGACAACCGCTTCCACCTTCGGTCGGGGAGCCTCGACATCGCGTTGCGCCCCACCGCGCGCCACATGCTCAACGTTCGTCAGGCACCCGCCGTCTGTCGCTTTCTCGACGAGGTGTCCCGTGACGGATCACCCGAGTTCACCCCCTTCGACTGGGGGCCTGCGGCCGCGTTCCCGTTCCTGCCCAGGGTGCAGTACGGTCGGATCGTCCTTTCCCCGGCGCGATGGCTGCTCAGGTCCGCCGTCGACGGTTCCGACGGATGGACCGCCGACGACACGGCTTTCGCGGGCCACGTGACCACCTGGCGCGCGGCATGGTCGGTCCCGCCGCGCCTCTACCTGACCATGGCCGACAACCGGCTGCTGCTCGACCTCGACGATCCCCGTCAGATCGAGCAGCTGCGAGCCGAAGCTCGCTCCGGCCGGGCGGAGCAGCTCGTGTTCCAGGAAGCACTGCCGGACACGACGGCCGCGTGGATACCCGGGGCGGGCGGCCTCTTCATGAGCGAGATCGTGGTGCCGCTCGTCCTGCACCCGACGCCGACATCACCGGAGCCGGCGCGCACGGCCGCACTGGCCCGGAGAACCCGGCGCGGCAACGGTCGCCCGGCATCGATCCGCGACCGGACGCGCCTCCCCGGAGGCAACTGGCTGTTCGCCAAGCTCTACTGCGATCCCGACCAGGAAAACTTCCTCCTCACCGGCCCCCTCACGCAGCTCTGCGAGATGGCCGAGGTGTCCGGGCTCGCAGAACAGTGGTTCTTCATCCGCTACGCCGACCCCGACCCCCACCTGCGCGTGCGGTGGAAGGGCAACCCGGACGTTCTGACCCGGTACCTGCTCCCGGAAGTCACCCGGTTCACGTCCCGGCTCGCCGACGAGGGCCTCGTCTCACGGCTCGTCATCGACACCTACGAGCGCGAGCTCGAGCGGTACGGCGGCACGGAGGGGACCGACACCAGCGAGGAGGTCTTCTGTGCCGACAGCCGAGCCGTGATGCGACTGCTGGCCCACCACACGGACGCTGCACGCCCCTCGGACGATCTCGCCGAGCTGATCGTCGTCACCATCGACGACCTCCTCGCCGGGCTCGGCCTGGGCGCCGAGGACCGGGGGCACTGGTACTCGGACCAGGTGCGACAGCACCCCGCGGAGGCCCGACACCAGGCCGGCGACGACTACCGCGCCCGTCAGAAGCGCCTGCGCGCGCTGCTCGGTTCCCCCCAGGGCCCGGCCCTGCTGGGTGATGCGGTGGTCGAGATCCTGCGGCAGCGGCGGAGCGAGCTCGCGCGAGCCGGTGCGCGCCTGGCCGAGCTGGAGGCCGCCGGCCGGCTCTCCGTGCCCCGGAACCGACTGCTGGCCAGCTACGTCCATCTTCACTGCAACCGGCTGCTCACAGGCGGGTATCCGACCGAAGAGCGCCTCCTGCAGATTCTCCAGCGCACCCGGAAGGGGCTCGGTGTGGAACCCGTGACCAGTGGAACCCGTGACCAGCGGAGCCCGTGACCCGCACAAACGGCGACGATCACGGGGCTGAGCCGACTCTGCTGCGACGAGGCCGAGCCTCGCTCGGTGGACCGAGCCGTCACCCGCCCCAACAGGACATCTACATCAGCCCTGTCCGACGTCAACGTGCCTCCAGGCGCGTCATGGTGGGCCCGGAGTCGAGCGCCGTCCATGTCACTCTCCACGACGACGCTTGTAGTACGCGTACGTCAGAGCCAGGAGAAGCGGGCCCCACAGAGTCAGCGGGAGAGTGGCCGTTGCCGCGAGGGTCTTCCACCAGCCGCTGGAGTACCCGACCATGTGGAACCCGCCGACGTTGAGGAAGCCGAACGGCAGCTGGTCCCACAGTGCGATCAGCCCCAGAGCGCCCAAGGTGGCCGGGATGATCGCCGCGAGCGGCGCAACGCGTCGGCCGCCGACGAACGGGATCCAGGAAGGAACCACTTCGCCCCATCCGGCCACCAGGCCGAAGGACATGTAGGCGAGCCCCTCGGAGAGAAGACTCAGCCCGAAGACGTAGAGGATCACCCACCAGTGCCACGTCTTGTGGACGGCGTAGACCTGGCCCATCTCGTAGTTGAATGCGAACGGCAGGCGCCAGATGCACGATGGCAGGACGGCCAGGGGTATGACCTGGGCGGAGCGGATGGCCCACTTGGGGACCGGTCGCGCGGTGTCACCGACCGTCGGGGATGGATGAAGTGTCTTGAATCGCATGGGCCGATCTTCCCCACCCGGCCGGCGCCGGGCATCGGCTTGAAGCAGTGTCTGATGATCACCCCTGCGAGGGGCATCGAGTCCTCCGCCGGGAGGATGGCCGCGGCTGCGGGCGGGTCTCGATGGCAGGGACCCGTGTTGAACTCGCCCCAGGTCCGGTGCAGTTCGTGGGCCGGTCCCTCATCGCCGGACCCATTGGCCCTCGACGGGGATCAGCTGCCCCCGGTGGGCGCCAGGGATGACATCCCGGCCGGCACCTGGATCTGTGTCAGCGCGTATTCACCGGACGAACCCACCGCCGGAACAGCCCGCAACAACGTGCGGCAGGACATCGTCACCATGGTGTCGTTCGACGACGGATGACCACCGTCACAGCCCGATGCCGGTGGCGCCGACACAACATGGCGGGAGCAGGATGTCGGTGGGGCCGACTTCCCACTCCCGCTGTTTTCAGGGGGTGACGGTGGGGCTTGAAGTGGGGTGTGGGGGTTGGTGGTTGTGGGCGGTGAGGGGGTGGGCCCAGGCGAGGAGGGCGAGGAGGAGGGCGACGGGGAGGAGGGTGCAGAGGGTTGCGTGGCCCTCGCTATGGCGGGGTTCAGATGGCATCGGGGGTGGTGGCCAGGTCGAGTTCGGCCCAGACGGTCTTGGAGTTGGGGTGGCGGGGGATGGTGCCCCAGCGGTCGCAGAGGGCGTTGATGAGGGTGAGGCCGCGCCCGGACTGGGCGTTGGGGACGTGGACGGTCGGGAGGACGGGGAGCCGGTCGCCGCGCGGGTCGCTGATCTCGATGCGGAGGGTGGTGCCCCGGCGCGCGGTGGTGGTGAGGGCGAGGTGAAGTTCGAAGCCACGCCCCGGAACGCGTCCGTGCGTGATCGCGTTCGCGGCCAACTCCGCGACGATGAGCAGGGCGGAGTGGAACGGCTCGGTGTGCGTGGAGTCCAGCCCCCAGGTGGCGAGTTGACGTCTGGCGATGCGCCGGCAGATGGCGGCGCCCTTGGGCGTGCCGGCGAGGGTGGTGGTGTGGCTGCGGGGGTTGTCGAGGGGGATCTGGGTGGTCATGGGAGAAAGCGTGGCGGGACGGACGTACGCTGACCATGAGTTCGGCGGGCACGGAGAGTGCTTGTGCGGACGCGGAGGGTCGGCATGTACGGCCGACTCCGGATCAATCGATCGGAAGCGCGGCGAGTCAGGATGGGAGCTGCGATGGGTGTCAAGGGAACGGTCTTCGAGGACGGCGATCTGCCGGAGGGATCCGAGGGGGTCGCGGAGTTCTACAGCGCGGTGGGGAAGCTGATCAAGTTCTTCCGCGAGCGGGCCGGGATCACGCAGAAGGAGCTGGCCAGGCTGAGTGGCTACAGCGAAGACCTGGTCGGCGCCGTGGAGCGGGGACTGCGGACCCCGAGAATCGAGTACCTGACGAAGGTCGACGACCTCTTGAACGCGGGTGGAGCCCTGAGGCTCGTCGCGGACGACGTGATGAAGGCGAAGATTCGGGTGTCCCAGCGACACCCGGCCTTCTCCAGGGCCTTCACGCAGGAGGAGGCGAAGGCGATCGAGATCCACGAATACAGCAGCCTTCACATTCCTGGCCTGCTCCAAACGGAGGCCCACGCGCGGGCGCTGTACGACATGCGCAGGCCGTGGCTCTCCGTCGAGCAGGTCGACAAGTGGGTCGCTGCGCGGTTGGAACGGCAGGAGATCCTGACTCGATGGCCATTGCCAGTCATGAGCTGGGTGATTGACGAGAGCGCCCTTCGCCGCCCGCTGGGAGGTTGGGACGTACACCAGGAGCAGTTGCGACACCTCCTCAAGGTCGCCGAGATCCGAGGCCTGGAGTTGCAGGTGATGCCGCTCGACAGGACGGAAAACGCCGGCATGGGCGGTTCCTTCATCCTCCTCACTCCCAGCGGGCGATCGCAGATCGCATACGTCGAGGTGCAGCACGTCAACAGGCTGATCACGGATCCCGAGGAAGTCCGTAAGATGGCCGCACGGTACGGCACCCTCAGGGGGCAGGCGCTCACGATGAGGGAGTCCTTGGCCTTGATCGAGAAGATCTTGGGAGAGCAGTGAGCATGTCCGAGCTGGCGTGGTTCAAGAGCAGTTACAGCAGCAACGAGGGTGCCGCGTGCGTCGAGGTCGCCAAGACCCCGGATGTCGTCCACGTGCGTGACTCCAAGGACAAGAGCGGCCCCCAGCTGGCGTTCGAGCCGGCTACATGGGACGCGTTCGTGAAGTTCGCCGCCACCACCGAGGTCTGAATCGGCCTCCTCTCACCGGCCCGCCGCTCCTGAGCGGCGGGCCGGTGGCATTCCACTGGCCCGACACCGTACAGCGCGGTTCTGTACGGATCTCCGCGACATCACCTGTCAGTGGGCACCTGGGCCTGGGCGCTGCTATCGGCACTCAGCTTGCCGTTTATCCGTGCCGGCACGGGCAGCAGGTCCCTGACCTCGGCCATTCGGCGTCCGTCATGTCAGAGTCGTAGCGTCGAAGACGCTCGCCCTGGTCGGCCGCGTTCCAGTACCGGCGCGAGGCAACTACGCTGCGCGTGCGTCGAGTTGGACAGTTCCGCCGCGATGGCATCCAGCTGCGGCAACAGGGCCTTCCCGGTGCTTCTTCGGCTTCAACACCCAGGAGCTGCACCGGAGGCCCTGTCTTCATACATCCGCTGACCCGTGATCGGTACGACAACGGCTACTTAATTGGCAGAGGCAAGATGTGCGTTACGGGCCGGTCGTGGACGGGCCGGCGTTGGACGGGCCGGCGTTGGACGGGCCGGCGTTGGACGGGCCGGTCGTGGACGGGCCGGTCGTCGACGGGCCGGCGTTGGACGGGCCGGTCGTGGACGGGCCGGTCGTCGACGGGCCGGCGTTGGACGGGCCGGTCGTGGACGGGCCAGTCGTCGACGGGCCGGCGTTGGACGGGCCGGTCGTGGACGGGCCGGTCGTGGACGGGCCACTCGTGGACGGGCCGGTCGTCGACGGGCCGGTCGTGGACGGGCCCGCATTGGACGGGCCAGTCGTGGACGGGCCGGTCGTCGACGGGCCCGCATTGGACGGGCCAGTCGTGGACGGGCCACTCGTGGACGGGCCACTCGTGGACGGAGGGGCAAGGGTTGAGCAGGCTGGGTCAATTCCTGGCCTGCAGGGCACAGACGGGCCGGTGTTGGACGGGCCGGTCGTCGATGGGCCAGTCGTGGACGGGCCGGTCATGGACGGGCCGGTCGTCGATGGGCCAGTCGTCGACGGGCCGGTATTGGACGGGCCAGTCATGGACGGACCGTGGCTCGACGGGCCAGTCAAGGACGGGCCGTGGCCGGACGGGCCAGTCAAGGACGGGCCGTGGCCGGACGGACCAGTGTTGGACGGACCGGTATGCTGCGGAGCCTGAGGATTAGGGCCCACGTAGTGATTACGTTCGGCGCAACCAGCCTGATCCGCGCCCGCATGGTATCCCTGGCCGAAGTTCGCCTTGTACTCCGAAGCCGCGGTTTGTGCCAGCCTAATAGCAGTCGGATCCCTACCGGCCTGCGCCTTCGCTAGATTATCCGCAAGAGCAGACGGGAGAGCAGCTCCGCTAGTAGGAGAAAGGTACTCACATCTGGTGCCACTGTTGTAGCCATCCTCATAACCGTAGCCACCGCCACCACCTTGGTTCGGCACAACCTGCGAGGCGGATGCCACTATGGCGCCAGTCGCGGGCGAGGTGGGTGCTGCCAATGCAGTGGTGGCACCGCCGACGAGTACGCTGACCGCCGTCATAACGGCCGCGCTTAGCCCCGTTGCCCGTCTGACTCTTCGCCGAGTTCCATTGCTTGACATATCAACCTCTTAATATTGTTATGTTTCATCCTCTTTCTCTGTCAGCCTACTCGCGCAGCTGATCCGTGAACAGCAGGCCGTGCGCGGGGCTCTTCGGATTTCAAGAGTTGGCGCGTCAACGACACGATGAGCTTCCCGCCCTTACCCTGCGGGGACAAACGGAATTCTGACCAGCCGTTCTTCCGAGCTAGGCATCGGGGAGTGGCGGCGGAAACGGGAATATATTGCAGGGGTGGCTGCTGTCGGAGGGGCTGTCCACCTCTGCCTGCGCCGGATGTTCTCCGTCCCGGGCGTTGGGGTGACTCGTTGTGACCGGTCTGATGGAGAACGACCGCCCAGGGTGGCTCTACTGTGGGCGACCGAGCCGCAGCATGCGTTCTCGCTCTCGGGAAGTCTGCGGGCATCGCCCGCCACTTGATCCCGTTGTCGATCAGGTAGCGGATGGTGTAAGCGCCGACCACCCCGCGATCGCCCGATCGGGACTCGTTCGATCGGCAACCCCCTCGATCGGTACGACAACGGCTTCTAACTGGTCGACCCCGAAAGTCCCTCGGGGTGAGGTGAGGTCAGATCATGTGTGGGCCCTGGATCAGAGGTTCGGGAGCGTGTCGGTGGCCATGGCAGAGTGGCTCTGGCGAGTTCCGTGAAGTGCCCAAGGCGTATCAGCAGTCGGGGCAGCCATCCATCGCTGGGGCGTGAGGGAAGGTGCGGTTCCCTTCGAGCCAGTCGATTAGCCATTCGGCCAAGGTGAACTTCTCTGGGAAGAACAGGTGGCGGGTGCAGCGGCTGTTCCCGTCCAGACCCCACATGTTGCCGTGTGGTGTGTTCAGGTCGATGCACCACCAGATGCCGCACCCGAGGGTCACGAGCGGCACGACGTGCGGTGGGCGGTTCACCTCGTAGTCGGGTGGCGGGGACGACACCGCCCGGTAGAGCGAGAGAAGGGATTCCTCGTCGCTGTACCACTTGCCCGTGTCGGTGAGAGAAACGATTTCGGAGTCAACTCCGAATCCACCGTTGGCGACCTCACAGTAGATTCTTCGCAGCAGCGGCGGAATCGGGCACCCGACCGTGGCTTCGAACTCGTCCGCGGCCTCGACCGGTGCGGGCGGAGGCAACTCGTTGCTGTCCGCGAACTCTCGGATCTTGGCGACGATCTCGTCGTCGGTCCAGGCCACAGCAGCTGTCATGGTCGGGACGGTAGAGCACGCCGCCGACAGCTCGCGCCCCGCCATGGCTGGGAACCTGGAGCCGCACGGCACGATTTCCGGGAAAGCCGCCGTAGTGATCTTCAGGTCGCGAGCAAGACGCGCTTGCGGAGGAGGTCGAGCTTGGCGCGGCCGAACATCTGGCGTTTGAGCATCTTGATGCGGTTGACGTGGCCCCTCGACGGGGCCGGAGTTCCAGCGGAGTGTGAGGTCGGCCATGACCGCGTCCCAGTCCTTGCGCAGGCCTGTGGCGAATCCGCGCCACCGCCGTGCTCTTCGAGCTGCACGACGAATGGATCGCCTTCCCCCGCCGCTACCTACCCGAGGGCAGCATGGACCGGATCTACCCCACCGAGCTCGACGAAAGCGCCCCCGCACTACCCAACACCACCAACGAGCCCACCAACTGATCGGCCACACCACGAAGGGGGCGACCGAGCCGGCGGCAACAGTGCGCGGAGCGGTGGCTCGACGCCCTGGAACTCCGCTGAAACCGGCCGACTCCGGATCTAGGATCTACGGCATGGCAACACGACTCGTGCAGATCAACATGAAGGCCCAGGACGACGCCGCGCTCGGCCGGTTCTGGGCGGAGGCACTCGGTTGGGGTGTCGACAGCGAGGGCCCCGGCGTGACCAACCTCGAACCGGTCGGCTTCGCCTACCCCGACCCCGCGGCCGTCTGCATCGACCTCATCGCCCGCCCAGAACCCAAGACGGTGAAGAACCGGGTGCACCTCGACCTGGCCACCACCTCGACGGCCCATCAGGCGGAGCTGGTCGCACGCCTGAAGGACCTCGGCGCGACGCTCGCCGACGTGGGGCAGGGCGACGTCCCCTGGACGGTCATGGCCGACCCGGAGGGCAACGAGTTCTGCGTCCTGGAGCCCCGGGAGATCTACCGGGACACCGGGCCGATCGCCGCAGTGGTGGTCGACTGCACCGACCCGCGGGCGATGGCCCGGTTCTGGGGCGAGGCAATGGACTGGACGGTGCACGAGGCCGCCGACGACCACGCGACCATGCGTTCCGCCCACGGCGTCGGCCCCTACCTGGAGTTCGTCCGCACCCCCGACACCAAGAGCGGGTGGAACCGCGTCCACCTGGACATCAGCCCCTACCGCGGTGACGACCCGGCAGCCGAGGAGGCCAGGCTGCGCGCTCTGGGCGCCTCCGACCCGGGCATCGACCAGTCCGCCATCTCGTGGCGGATCCTGACCGACCCGGAGGGCAACGAGTTCTGCCTGCTCAGCCCCCGTTAGCTCCGCTCCACCCCCAGGGCGATCGCCTGCTCGACCACCGCTACGCCCGGGCCTCCCGGGCCGTCCGGTCGGACGGCCCGGGAGGCCCGGGAGCTTGGGTCCGTGTGAGGTTGTGATCAAGATCCAATCGACGAACCCGCTGGAGCGGATCAACCGCGAGGTCAAACGCCGCACCGACGTCGTCCAGGTCTTCCCGAACGACGACGCGCTCCTGCGGCTGGTCACCGCCGTGCTCTTCGAGCTCCACGACGAATGGATCGCCTTCCCCCGCCGCTACCTACCCGAGGGCAGCATGGACCAGCTCTACCCCACCAAGC